>JAZADA010000209.1:0-3983 GCA_036124135.1 Planctomycetota bacterium
ACGCTTACAGGATGTGGGTGGCGTGCATGCCATGACGTTCAATCCTGACGGAACTCAATTGCTGGCCGGTGGTACCCGTCCAAAGAATGGTGGGAATGTCCAGGGAACCCCCCTGGTACTGGTTTTCGACTGGAAAACCATGAAGCAAATACAGGCCCTGGAAATGGGCCCTACGTCCGATGTCTATGTCCAGGATCTCCAGTTTCACCCGGATGGATTCCTGATGGTAGCGACCAGTGGTAATCCAGGTGCCGGGAAGCTGCATTTTCAACGACTCGAGGATGAGAAACCGTTTTACACTTCTTCCGGATTCTCCAATTGTCACGCCATTAGTGTGCATGCTGATGGAGAGCGTCTTGCCATTACCATGACCAGTAAGGGAAGTAACGGTAACGGGCGGCCTCTGGATAAAGACGGGAATTACCGGGGCAATAGCTCGCCCATCCATCTATTGGGGCGAGCCCAGGAAGAAGAAAAAGATTCTTGAATGTGAATCGTCAATGATGACTTGTTGAAAGGGGAGCTGCTTTGCGATTGGAAGGCAAGAGGGCACTGGTGACCGGTGCGGGACGTGGTATCGGACGTGGCTGTGCACTTGAATTGGCTCGCGACGGCGCGAACCTGGTGATCAACGATCGGCCGGGAAGTCCGGACCTACAGGCTACTGCCAATGATATTCGTGCGTTGGGACGAGATTGCCAGGCCATCGAGGCAGACGTGTTTTCGCGTGATGGTTGCGAGCAGCTGCTGGCCGAAGTCGGGCCGCTGGATATCCTGGTCAGTAACCCGGCTTTTAGCCGCCGTGAGACTTTCCTTGACTACGATCCGGAAGTGTTCGAGAAGACGATCCAGGGTACCTTGCTGAGTGGATTTCACATGGCCCAGTTGGTAGCGCGGCAAATGGTCGCTGCCGGCAACGGCGGTAAAATGGTCTTTATCTCGAGTGTCCAGGCAGAAATGCCGATCGGCTTGTGCGTGGCCTACGGGGCTGCCAAGGCAGGACTGAATCACATGATGCGGACGATTTCCGTTGAACTGGCTGAGCATCGTATCAATGTGAATGCCATCGAGCCGGGGTGGATCGATACGCCGGGTGAACATGTCACGTTCGGCCCGGAGAAAATCGCAGAGGAAGGCAAGTTGCTGCCCTGGGGGCGGTTGGGAACGCCTGCGGATATTGGACGGGCTGCGGCCTTTCTCGCTTCCCAGGATGCGGATTACATCACCGGTTCAGTGTTGGCCGTCGATGGCGGGTTTCGCTACAAGGATTGCCGCGTCGAGAAATAGCAGCCAGAGCCTGGATGTTGTCAGAGTTCCAGGGGATACGAGGTGAGTCGCCGAACGCCGTCGGCGGTGACCAGGTAATTCTGTTCCAGCCTGATGCCAGCGTGTAGCGTGTCGCCGTAGAGCCCTGGTTCCGCGGTGAAGACTTCCCCCTGTTGGAAAGTATCATCCCAGTTGGGATTCAGGTGGGGAGCCTCGTGGGGGTAGAGGCCAAAACCGTGGCCCAGGTGATGAGGGAATTCTCCCAGTGGACAACCTGCCAGTATCTCGGCAGCCTGCTGGTACAACTCCCGGGAAGAGACTCCTGGCTTGACGGTGGCTTCGACCATGTCGAGCGTGTTGACGATTGCCTGCCAGGCTTCGAGTTGCTCGTCGGTGGGCTCCCGGTCCACGGAGAAAGTACGGCAATTATCTGCATAGTAACCCCGGTAGGCTGGTCCCAGGTCCAGGATGAACAACTCACCAGCCTGGGCATCGCGTGGTCGGGGTGGACCGCCCCGCGCGTTGCACTGGTAATCATTACCGAGCGCCGTGAGAGGTTCCCCGGCAACTTCCACGGCCGCTGCATGAAGCTGGTTAAAGACCTCCAGTTCACCAATGCCAGGCGTGATGATCTCCCGGGCCCGTGCATACATGGCATCCGTACAGGCAATGGCTCGATCAATCATGGCCAGTTCGTCGGTATCCTTGATGCGTCGCAGTTCACATAACTGCGGTTCCACGTCGGTCAATTGCTCGAGAGAAACCCCTGGATTGCCCAGGGCCTTCAGTTCGTGCGGGCCGCTGGTGCCAAAATCCGCACCGAGTCGTGTGCTGCTGGTGGGGCCGATGGCAGCCGCCAGTGACTGGGCGGCTGCAGCCACCTGCTCTTGCCGGAGAGTTGACAGCCACTGGGCTTCGAAGGTAACGACTTCATCGGCTTGCACGTGTTCAGGAATGCTGTTGGGAGCAGCCAGCGTACAACGTCCGTTGTGATCGATACAAAGGGCTCCTGCCATGAGATAAAAAGAACGGAAACCAGTCAGGTACTGGATGTTCTCTCGACCGGTAATGACGACACGATCCAGTTCCAGTTCCTGGAGGACCTGGGTAAAACGCTGTTGTCGAATACGGCACTGGTCCAGGTCGAGTTGGAGGGCGGGAAGAGCGGGCATGGTGATTGCGAGGACCCTGGGGATGAGTTGTGGGAACGGTGGAGGATACGGCTGCCGATTGTAGCATTTTCGAGGCGCCGGGCGAGAGCCTGCTAGAAGAGATCCGTGATGGCGGTTCCATCGGTAATACGCAAGGGGCGTCCCAGCGGATCTTTCACGGTGGTCTCTTCAGATACGCCAAATGCATGCAGGATGGTGGCATGGATATCAAAGGGAGTAACGGGTTGATCAGCCACGTAGGCGGCATGCGGGTCGCTGCGCCCGTAAACGGATCCGCCCTGGATGCCACCACCGGCCAGCACGCTGGAGTAGCACCCTGACCAGTGATCACGGCCTGCATTTTTGTTGATTTTCGGCGTGCGACCGAATTCTCCAATGACCACCACGAGCGTGGAGTCGAGCAGGCCTCTCTGGTCCAGGTCTTCCAGCAGTGCAGAATAAGCCTTGTCGAACGATGGGCAGCAATAATCATGACGGATCATGTCTTCGCCCCGGTTCTTTCCTCCGCAGACTTTCTTGTCGGATCCGTGGTTGTCCCAGAGATTGAACTGGCAGCCATCATCTCCATAGAAAGTCCAGAAAAGATTGACCATGCGCACGTTGGCCTCGACCAGTCGACGGGCCAGTAGGAAACTTTGGCCATATTCATTCATGCCATAGCGTTCCCGTGTGGGCTTTGATTCTCGTGTGACATCAAAGACCTGGCGAATACTCTGGGAGGTAAAAAGGTCATAAGCACGATTCACGAGGCCATCAAGTTCTCGAACTGCCGGATCCTCGGCAAGATCGGTACGAGCCAAATTGCCCAGTAACTGCTTTCGCTCGGTCAACCGATGAATGTCCTGGCCACTCTTGGACAGGTCCAGGTGTTCGAGGCTGAATTCCGTTCGGCCCAGCGAGGATTTTTTCTCGGCGCCCAGTTCCAGCGCGTCGTAACGGTTTCCCAGGAGTCCGGCCGTCTGGCCGCGGTAGAAACGATCACCGGTCATGAAGTAGCGAGGCAGGACGACCCAGGGCGGTAGTTGCCCCTGGGCACCATAGAGGTAACTGAGCAGTGCTCCCAGGCTGGGACGATCCGATCGCTTGGCTGGATAGGCCTTGGTAAGTTCGGACTTGTCTGCCAGCAGGGTACGTAGGATTCCCAGGTCGTGTGAGGTGGTGTCGTGATGCATGGAGCGCACGATCGACATCTTGTCGGCATGCTGGGAGACTCGCGGAAGCAGGTCGCCAATCTGGATGCCGGGTACATTCGTAGAGATGGGTTTGAAGGTGCCCCGGATACTGTCTGGCGCGGAGGGCTTGGGGTCCCACATATCCAGTTGCGAGGGGCCCCCGCAAAGAAAAATATAGATACAGTTCTTGGCGGTTGCCTTGCCGGCGATCGTGGCCGCCTGCAGGCCGGTTTCAACCTGGTGCCCCATGCCGATTCCAAAGGCACCCAGGGCGCTCATCCGAATCAGGTCCCGGCGCGTCAGGCGGGCCTTGGCGGTACGGGCACCGGGCATTAGTTGTAACATTGCTGAGAACCCTAATTAGGTACGTAAT
>JAZADA010000210.1:0-4159 GCA_036124135.1 Planctomycetota bacterium
TTCGACATTGCGCAGGCGATCTTCGGCAATGGCATCTCGAAATAACTTGACGCCATGTTCGAGTCTTTCTGCAGAGACACGCAGTTGACCAGGGGCGGCGGTTGGCAGGTCCTGGCCCGTCGCTGGAAGGACGCCCAGTAGCCCGCAAGCCAACGCAATACAACCAAGCATATGGATTTTCATGGAATCGTTTTCCGGGAACGGTAGGTTTCGTGCATAACGTGCCTGATTATGGCAATCTCGATAAGCCGGGGGCAAGTGCCAGTCAATAAATGAGCCTTGTTGCGTATAGGATCGGCTCCAGAACAGGATAGGTTTATGCTAGAATAGCAGCCGTAGGGTCCTCGCGAAGTGCGGGGCAACGCCGTCCATAAGAAGAGGGTTCAAGGTGCTCTGGATTAAGTCGCAACGTGTCTTTTTTGCGGTGGTCAGTAGTTTGACCCTTTGCGTGGGCTGGCGCAGTAGCGCGGCGGAACCGGTGATTGAATTCAACCGGGATATTCGACCGATCCTTTCGGAAACTTGTTTTCAATGCCACGGGCCCGATGCGGGCACTCGTAAGGCAGACTTGAGATTGGACCAGGCCGCGTCGACCAGGACGGTGGTGCAGGCAGGTAAGCCTGCTGCCAGTGATCTGATCAAGCGTATCCTGTCGGACGATCCGGATGCACAAATGCCTCCGGCTGACGCCAGGAAACAACTGTCGGTGGAACAAAAAGACATGCTGGTGCGCTGGGTCCAGCAAGGTGCTCAATACCCTGGGCATTGGTCTTTTGAACCCTTGTCTGCTGGCGACGGTCCTGGTTCAGGGGAATCCACATGGCCCCGGAATCAAATTGATCATTACGTGTTGGCGCGACTTGAAAAGGAGGGATTGCAGCCTGCTGACAGGGCAGAGCTGGGTACCTTGTTGCGTCGCATGAGCCTGGATCTGACGGGGGTCTCCCCTGCCCTTTCAGACGTGTCCGGGGTCCTCGAGAATCCCTCGGAAGCAGCCATTGAGCAGTACGTGGACCGGTTGCTTGAATCCTCTCGTTACGGGGAACATATGGCGATGAGCTGGCTGGAGGGCGCCAGGTACGCTGATACGGATGGCTACCAGAATGATCGATATCGTTACCATCACGTGTGGCGTGACTGGGTCATCATGGCCTTTAATGCGAATAAACCGTATGACCGTTTCGTGATTGAACAGTTGGCTGGTGATATGTTGCCCAATGCCACGCTGACCGACCAGGTGGCAACCGGTTTTTGTCGTAACCATCGCATCAACTCGGAGGATGGTTCGATCCCGGCAGAATGGCATGTTGAGAATGTCGTGGATCGGGTGGATACCTTCGGCACGCTCTTCCTTGGATTGACCATTAGCTGCGCACGCTGTCATGACCACAAGTACGATCCGATTTCCCAGCAGGATTACTACCAGTTGTTTGCCTACTTCAATAATGTGCCAGAGTGGGGTGTCGGACCGAACAATGGCAACAGCCCACCATTCATCACGATTCCGAAAAGTTGGCCCAGGCTTACCGAAGAGGAAAACCGGTTCGTCATGCCGGAACGGGTCAAGCTCAAGAAAGCTCGTGTTAACGAAGCAGGCAACGGGCTCCGGCGTCCCCAGGCGGGTTCGCCCCAGACATTGATGATCATGGCGGAGCAGGAAACCCCGCGGGAAACGTATCTTCTCAAGCGTGGGCAATACAATCAGCCTGACAAGAGTCGACGCTTGTTGCCGGACGTTCCGGAGGCCATTGCTTTCCAGTTCGGTGAGCGTCCGCGCGATCGGCGACAGTTGGCGGACTGGTTGGTTCACCCGGAGAATCCGTTAACGGCCCGCGTGGCAGTGAATCGATTCTGGCAACAGTTGTTTGGGGTTGGGCTGGTCAAGACCAGCGAGAATTTTGGGGTGCAGGGGGAGTTGCCTTCGCATCCGCAACTGCTCGATTACCTGGCACGTGACTTTATCGCCAGCGGGTGGGACGTGAAGGCCCTGCTGAAAAAGATGGTGCTCAGTGCGACGTATCAACAGCAGGCGAACGTTTCCGCGATCCTGCTGCAACGAGATCCTGAAAATCGCCTGCTCGCGCGTGGCCCGCGGTTTCGTTTGAGTGGCTTTGCGCTGAGAGACCAGGCGCTGACCGCCAGTGGCCTGCTGGTGGACAAGGTGGGCGGGGTCTCGGTGAAACCTTACATGCCTCCCAAGATCTGGAAGGCGATTTCCAATAACACGTACAAGCAAGGCAAGGGGCAGGATCTTTATCGACGCAGTCTTTATACGTACTGGAGACGGACGATTCCCCCGCCTACGATGATGAACTTTAATGCCGCAGCTCGGGAGGTCTGTATTGTTCGTACCGATCGCACGAACACTCCGTTGCAGGCCCTGACGATGCTGAATAATCCGATCTTCGTGGAGAGCTCTCGTAAACTGGCAGAACGAATGCTGTCAGAGGTCAGTGGTTCGGCCGGGGAACAGGTGCGTCATGGTTTTCGGTTGTTGTTGACACGCGAACCCACGGCCCAGGAGCTGGCAATCCTGGTGCAGTTGTACCAGGAGACGCGCAGTGAGTTTGCTGCAGCCCCGGAGGCAGCCAGGAAACTGTTGGCCACCGGAGCGTCCCCGCAGCACAAGAACCTGGCACCCGTGAAGCTGGCGGCCATGGCGATCGTGGCTTCCACCATCATGAACCTGGATGAGGCAGTGAGTAAACCATGAATCGAGATTTGGATCCAATCACCAGGATTGCCCGGCAGCAGAGTCGTCGCTATTTCCTGGATCGCATGGCAACCGGTCTTGGTTCCCTGGGCCTTGCTTCCCTCCTGAACGATTCGCTGTTTGGAGCGGACCCGAATGCAAAGCCACGCAATGCGATCGGTGGACTGACCTCGTTACCGCACTATCGTCCGAAGGCGCAACGAGTGATCTACCTGTTCCAGTCAGGTGGCCCAGCCCAGATGGACCTTTATGACTACAAACCGCAGTTGAAAGGTAAACGCGGGCAGGAAGTGCCGCGTAGCGTGTATCCGGATGAACGTAAGACGACCATGACGAGTGCCCAGGCTTCCTTTCCTGTTGCTCCGAGTGCCTTTCAGTTCAAGCAGTGTGGGGAGAGCGGTACCTGGCTTTCCGAGGTGTTGCCACACCTGGGAGAAATGGCGGATGATCTTTGCGTGGTGCGTTCGGTCTATACCGAGGCGATCAATCACGACCCGGCGGCCACCCTGATGCAGACCGGTTCCATTATTCCGGGGAGACCAAGTATCGGTTCCTGGCTGGGCTATGGCCTCGGGAGTGTGAACCAGGATTTGCCAGCGTTCGTGGCGATGACCTCACGAGGCACTGGCAAACCGGGAGGTCAGCCGCTGTACGATCGGCTATGGGGCAGTGGTTTTCTGCCGTCCCGTTACCAGGGTGTGAAATTTCGTAACCAGGGTGATCCCGTTCTCGATATCTCTAATCCGCAGGGTGTCAGCCAGGATACGCGGCGGCGCATGCTGGATCGACTGGCCCGGCTCAACCAGTTGAAGCTGGCCGAGATCGGTGACCCGGAGATTGAAACACGGATTGCGCAGTACGAATTAGCCTACCGCATGCAGATGTCGATCCCCGATCTGCTGGATCTTTCCGACGAACCACAGCATGTTCTCGACATGTATGGCAAGGACGTGACTCGACCGGGTACTTACGCCTTTAACTGCTTGATCGCGCGGCGATTGGCAGAACGTGGCGTGCGATTCGTGCAGACGTTCCATCAGGGATGGGATCATCACGGCAACCTGCCCAGGGCCATGAGGGGGCAGTGTCGCGATGTCGATCAGCCTTCGGCAGCTCTCATCAGGGATCTGAAACAACGAGGAATGTTTGATGATACGATCTTGGTGTGGGGTGGGGAGTTTGGTCGTACGATCTATTCCCAGGGGCCCCTGCGTCCCGGCAATTATGGACGTGACCATCATCCCAGTTGCTTGAGCGTGTGGTTGGCTGGCGGTGGGATTCGCGGTGGTATGACCTACGGTAAAACGGACGATTACAGTGTGAACGTGGCAGAACACGGGGTTCATGTCCATGATTTACATGCCACGATTCTCCACCTGCTGGGGATCGATCACGAACGTATGACGTATAAGTTCCAGGGACGGGATTTCCGTCTCACGGATGTTC
>JAZADA010000211.1:0-23886 GCA_036124135.1 Planctomycetota bacterium
CGCCCCTCCCAGATGATTCTTGTAGAGCGCACCCCCCTTGCTAAAGTGACGGCTCGTAAAGACGCGGTCCATGCGTTCCACGTTGGTGTACACACCGTGGAACCTGTCATTCAGGTAGAGCGCAGCATGATTACAACGCGATGCCGGAATCTCCAGGTCGCGCAGGATACTGGTAATCAACGACTCACTAAAAAGACTGCCAAACTGGATCCCGTTATCGAGCGCAACACGTTCCAGCCCAAGGAACGTACGATCTTTCTCAAATTCTCCAAACTTGATCAAGAAGCTGCGCTTGTGTCGCTGGTTCGGATTGGAAGAACTGTTCCCCTTGTAGCGCACCCCGACATTCTTGAGCGTCTGGGTACCCCAACGAAAGGTAGCGGGCACATAGATACGACTTGGCAGGGCCGCTTTCATCTTGGCCAGGTCCGCATCCTTGATCTGCAGGTGAATCTTCTGCAGCTTGCCTACCTGGTAGAAAATTGCAGACGATGGTTTGGCAGGCTCTTGTTCCGTGGCCACGGCAGAAAACGGCGAGCAGGCAGCGATCATGAAAGCGATCACGCTCAGGAAAATACGTACTGGTCTGTAGAGTCCATCCATCGGAACCTGCCTGGGAAGTTTCGCTCTCTCTGGAAAGCTTGCCGTGAGGGGGCTAATATACCATGACCATCGGAGGGTGAACAATTAACAGGCCGAAGATACTCGAACCAGCCCCCCCAGGAACAAGGAAACCATCATGAGACGACTACTGACTGGCTTGCTTGCCACCTTGATCTTGATCAACCAGCCTTCATGGCTGACGGCAAAAGAAAGCCGTGGCCAGATGAAGCAACAGGTCGCCGGACACCAGCTTCATTATCTTTTACAGGCACCGACCGGGGACGCTCCCGAAGACGGCTGGCCACTAATGCTGTTCCTGCATGGCTATGGTGAATGCGGAGACGATCTCGAAAAGGTCAAGGTACATGGTCCCCCGAAGCTGATCAGCAAGTTTGATGCGCTGGCAGGTTGTGTCATCGTCTCACCCCAGTGCCCGCGCAACAGCTGGTGGCGAGTCGACGCCTTGAAGGCCCTGGTGGAAGAAGTCATCCAGGCACGAGGCGATATCGACCGAAGACGGCTCTATGTGACCGGGCTTAGCATGGGTGGGTATGGTACCTGGAGTTTCCTTTCACGCTATCCCGATTATTTTGCAGCCGCCATTCCCATTTGCGGCGGTGGTGATCCATTTCGCCTGCCTGGCAACCGACCACCGAAAAAAACAGGTATCAAGAACGAGTTTGATCCCAGTGGTCTCAAGCGTACCCGGGAAATACCTATCTGGACCTTCCATGGTGCCAGGGATCGATCTGTCCCCATCCTGGAAACCGAGATGCTCGTCAAGCTGCTTCAAGAGGCGGGCAGCAAACAGATCCGTTTCACGAACTACCAGGATGCCGCTCATGTGGGTGCCTGGCAAAAGGCCTACCAGGATCCGAAAACCTGGGACTGGCTTTTTGCGCAAAGGTCGACCGGGCCGACAAGCAGCACAAAAAGCTCTTCCCTGCCCGGCAAGTTAAAACCCTATTTCTCACCACCAGCTGCCTGGGAAGGAAAGCTGGGGGATTACCGATCGCCACTCAAGTTCTCGGATGGCAAGCAGGTCAAGACACCGGCTGACTGGAAACGCCGACGTGCCGAGATCCTCTCCCAATGGCAAACGGCCTTGGGGAAATGGCCCCCCCTGGATACCAACCCCAAGGTCGAAATCCTGGAATCCAAGCGTCGTGAGAATTTCATGCAACACCGCATCCGCTTCGCCTGGACGCCGCACAAGAAAACCACCGGCTACCTGCTGATTCCTGTCAGCAAGGGACCTCACCCGGCTGTCGTCACGGTCTTCTACGAACCGGAAACAGCCATCGGCGAAGGCTCACCTAATCGCGACTTTGCCGTTCAGTTGGCCCGTCGTGGTTTCGTGACTCTCTCCCTGGGAACTACCGAGGCCAGCCAGGCCAAGACCTATTCCCTCTACTATCCAAGCCTCGAGAATGCCCAGGTGCAGCCCCTATCGATGCTGGGCTACGCCGCCTGTACCGGTTGGTACGTGCTGGCTAATCGACCCGAGGTGGACGCCAGGCGTATCGGCATCGTAGGCCATTCCTTCGGCGGCAAGTGGGCGATGTTTGCCTCCTGCCTGTTTGACAAGTTCGCCTGTTCTGCCTGGTCAGATCCGGGAATCGTTTTTGATGACACACGTTCCAGTATCAATTACTGGGAACCCTGGTACCTCGGCTACCATCCCAAGCCCTGGCGTAAACGAGGCTTGATCACCCCGGACAATCCTGCCCGTGGGCTCTATCCGAAATTGAGGGAAGCCAACCACGACTTGCATGAGTTACATGCCCTGATGGCCCCTCGCCCGTTGCTGATCTCCGGGGGATCGGAAGATCCTCCCCAGCGCTGGGAAGCCCTCAATCACACGATTGCCGTCAACCGCATCCTCGGTTACGAGAACCGTGTCGGCATGACGAATCGCCCGGATCACTCGCCGAACGACGAATCCAACGCTGTCATCTACGCGTTCTTCCAACACTTTCTCCAGTCGCCGCAAAAATAGTCGCGAAGGAATGACCATGAATCGCTTCCTCTTGCATCCATGTATCGTGGTTGCGTTGCTCGCCACCAGCAGCCAATCGCAAGCCGCAGAGACTCGTGTCGAAACCGTCAGCGTCACCATGCGAGACGGGATTCGATTGGCCACGGACATCTACCGGGATCCCTCGATCCCGAAACAGTCGGTGATCCTGGTGCGAACTCCCTACAACAAGGACCGGGCGAAAGGAACAGCTCAACGGTTCGTGGACGCTGGTTATACCGTGGTTATCCAGGACTGCCGTGGAGCGCATGCCTCGGAAGGGGTCCTGATCCCCTACAACAACGAAGGCCAGGATGGTTACGACACGATTGAATGGATAGGCAAGCAGCCCTGGTCGAACGGTCGCGTGGGGACCTGGGGCAGTTCGTACGTGGGTGCTGTCCAGTGGCAGGCCGCCGTGGAAAATCCACCTGGACTGGTCACGATGATTCCCCGGGCAACCTGGAGTAACTTCTACCGCAACCTGTATCTCGGTGGAGCTATCCGCATGCTGATCAGTCCCTGGGCCGCCAGCCAGTCCGCCCGTCCGGAGGGAACCGTACCACCCACCGACTGGAAAGCCATTTACATGCACCTGCCGATCAGCGAAACCGATCAAAAAATCGGCTGGTCCATCCCCTGGCTCAAAGCTATCTTCATGCATCCTGAACCCAATGGATACTGGGACCGACTCAACCTGACCGACCGGATCACCGAGCTGCAAATGCCCATCCAACACATGGTTGGCTACTATGATTTCTTCTCCCGCGAATCTGTCGGCAACTTCGTCCAGATGCGAGAACATGCCAGCAACCCGGCGATCCGCCAACAACAACAGTTGATTCTCGGTCCCTGGGACCATGGCACCATCGGTAAATCCCAGGTCGGTGAAGTCGATTTCGGACCGGAGGCGCGCCTGGACACGGTAGCCACGTCCATTGCCTGGTATGACCAGTACCTGAAACCAGCTCCACCCGCAGGCGCAAAACCGCCCGTTCCCGTTCGTTACTTTGTCATGGGAGAGAACACCTGGCGTGAAGCCCAATCGTGGCCACCGGCGGGATTCACACCTACGTCGTTCTACCTGGGATCCGGGGGAAAAGCGAACACGCGATCGGGCGACGGTCGACTGGAACGTTCTCCGCCCCTGCAGGCAAAACCCAGCGATAGCTTTCGAGCCGATCCTGCCCAGCCAACTCCTGCCTGCCCGGTCACCGAGCAACGTCCGTTGGCCCGTGCCACCTGGGCACCCGTTGACCAGCAAACTATCGAGGACCGCCAGGACGTGCTGGTCTACACTTCCCCCAGGATTACCGATCCAATCACTTTTGCAGGCAATGCCCGGGCTGAACTTTTCGTAGCCGCCGATACGCCAGATGCCGACTGGGTCGTCAAGATTGTCGATGTCCATCCCAACGGCTTTGCCCAGAACCTGGCAGTGGGTATCCTCCGCGGACGTTATCGAGACTCCGAATTAAAACCCACACCCTTAACGCCAGGCCAGGTTTATCGAATCACGGTTGACCTGGGACCGGTGGCAGCAACGATCCAGAAAGATCATCACCTGCGAGTCGATATCTGCGGTGCCTATTTCCCACTATTTGACCGCAACACGAATACCGGTGAAGGACCCACGGGCAAGGCAACACGGATTTCCACGGAAAAAGTCTTTCACCGACCTGGCCAGTGGTCCCGAATTATTCTTCCCTGCACCGTCAAGTAAGCTCACCCCTGGAGCACTGCCCGTCGTCTATCGCGTTGCCTTGTACCATGATTGATATCCCAAACCTGTTCTCCCTAGAGTAAGCCACGATGAAACCAAGCACCTTTGTCCGGATCCTGTTGTCACCACTGCTCGTCGTTACCTGCTGTCTGCTGATCCAGGGTGCCGACATGAAACCCAACATCATCCTGTTGATGGCGGACGACATGGGAATGGGTGATACCAGTGCCTTCCAGGATTTCACGGGCAATGCCGATAACGTGCAATTGCACACGCCCCAGATGGAGCGATTGGCTCGCATGGGCATACGTTTCACAGACGCTCACACCCCTTCCTCACGCTGTACAACTACCCGTTACGGTTTGCTTACCGGCCGTTACCCGTGGCGCAGCCGCATGAAGTGGTGGGTTCTTTTTGGGGCCCAGGGAGATCCCTTGATTGAAGCAGACCGGCCAACCATCGCCACGATGTTACGCGGGGCTGGTTATGCCACGGGCATGGTAGGCAAATGGCATGTCGGTCTGCGTTACCGGCAAAGCAACGGCAAACCGGCCGCCGGCTGGGAAGACGCCGATCTCACCCAACCTCTTTTCACAACGCCCCTGGATCATGGGTTTGATTTTGCACGCTTTACCTCTCGCTCCCATGGAACCTCCGGACCTAACGCCGCACACAAGAATCCAACCAAGCGCAACAATCCAAATCAATCGATTGGTCCCGGTCATATTCATGGTCGCATCGCGATTGGAGCGACCAGCAATGGTAAGCAACTGGTCGCCAGGGGTTCGAAGGCCTATATCCTGAAACAGCTGGGCAGCCGACACTCTGATCATGCGCTGGAGTTTTTAAGTGCGCATATCAAGGGCCAGCAAACCAGCACACGGCCTTTCTTTCTCTATTACCCATCCAATTCGAACCATGGGCCCTATACACCCGACAGGAAGATCGGTGACAAACCGGTTGCCGGAGCAGCCCGCACCAAGAGCGATGCCCCGATGGATGTGCGCCATGATTACATCTATGAAAACGATGTAGCCCTCGGACGATTGATTGACTGGCTGGCGGCCACTCCTGATCCTCGCCAGGAAGGCAGCAAGCTCATCTCAAACACGCTGTTGATTTTTACCAGTGACAACGGCGCAGAAAAAAACAGTGACATTGCCACGGGACCTTTCCGTAGCCACAAGGGTAGTTGCTACGAGGGAGGCCATCGCGTGCCTTTTATCGCCTGCTGGCCAGCCGGTCGAGTCGGTGACGGGAATGCCTCAACCCCCGGGAAAACCAATACGTCCACCATCGGGTTAACCGACATGTATGCGACCTTTGCTGAAATTGCAGGAAGCCAGCTTCCTGACCTGGCCAGGGGTGAGAAAGGTGCCGAGGACAGCCTGGGTATCCTCAACGCCTTGCGCGGCGCCCGGCTGGAAAACCGACCACCCTTGTTCTTCAATGATCATAAAGAAGCCAAGCAAGATCCGGCCGCCGTGGCGATGCGGGCAGCAAACTGGAAAATCTTCTTCGATGCCAGCCTGCTGCGCGAAGGTACGGCCAAACCGGTTGAACTATACAACCTGGCTGTCGACAGCAAAGAAAAAAACAACCTCCTTAACGATCTGGATGCGCAAGCTACGGTTCGCTCACTCACCGACATGGCATTGAAATATCGACGCACGGCCACGCGACTGGTCAGCCAGGCCAGCGGCACGCGGGTTGTGTTTGATTGGCGAGTTGATGCACAGGACGGCCCGTCGGAGTCCTTGCCTGGAAACGATACCAGGCGAGCACTCTCCATCACCAGGAAGGGCTTAAACATGACCATCAAGCCGAAAGGGGAAAAGGACGCGGGGATCAGTCGCAACGCTCGCGGGCTTGGTGTCAGCGGAGGAAAGCTCAGCCAGGTCGAAAGTGGAGAATCGCTGGAGATCGTGTTCGATCACGATGTGATCGTGGAATCCGTGGGGATCGTGGCGGGCAATGGTGCCTGTGGTGGATTTTATCAAATGGGCCGAGGCGCCCCGTTGGCAATTTATTGCGTCGATGCAGACAACGATGCCAAGACACAAGAGGGTGTCATCAGTGACCTTGGCGTATTGCCTGCCGGCCAGTCACTTCGATTGAACAGCAGTCCACACCATGGCGTCGAGGCTGCCGGTCGCTGGCGACTGGGCACACTGACCGTTCGCATCCTGGCGACCAACCTTGAAGAACAGGGCCACTCTCGCTAAATTGCTTCTTCCAAGGCAATTCTCTATACGATCTCCAAAGGGACTTAACACGTGCCCACGAAAAATGATTCGTTGTCGTCTTCGGAACGCCCGCAAGATGATCGGCGTGAATTCTTAAAAAAAGCTTCTGCTGCTCTAACGATTGTTCCGCTGGCAGCAGCGACGCAGGAAACCGCTGAATCTCAGCAACCCGATCCTGTGTCGAGCGAGAAATTTCAACCCAGGGAATTCTGGCAAGATCGCATGAATCCGCCGGATGATGGTAAGAAATACGGCTGGTTCGTCGATACCCGGCGATGTTTCGGGTGCCATGGTTGCGAGGTGAGCTGCAAGTCAGAGAACGATGTGCCACTGGGCAATTATATCCGACAAACTTTTTACCAGGATGTCGGTGAGTATCCCCAGGTCGCACGCATGTTCCTGCCCATGGCCTGCCAGCATTGCGAGGATGCTCCCTGCCTGAAAGCCTGCCCCTGCGGTGCCCTGCACAAGGAAAGTGGAGGTACGGTAGCCATCGATTACAACGTTTGCTGTGGGCATGGCACCTGCGTCGAGGTCTGTCCTTACGGTGCGATCTACATGGATCCTGTCGCCAAGCAAGCTGTCAAATGTCACAACTGCTACCACCGAACCGAGGAGGGTCTGGAACCCGCCTGCGTCCCAACATGTCCCTCGGAAGCCCTCTACTTCGGGGACCTGAACGATCCTGATTCAAAAATCAATCATGCCATGCAGGAAGCCAAAAATGCTGCCGGCGAACTTGTCCAGCTACGACCTGAAAAGGGGACCAAACCACGAATGTGGTTTACTGGAGACGCCCCG
This sequence comes from Planctomycetota bacterium, assembly GCA_036124135.1. Lineage (GTDB taxonomy): Bacteria > Planctomycetota > Planctomycetia > Pirellulales > Pirellulaceae > JAZADA01. The sequence goes on from JAZADA010000211.1 coordinate 7,391, forward strand.
GCACAAATTGAGGAAGTGATTCCTGGTGAAGGTGAATCCTATTCCCCCCAGGCATACGACATTTACAACTGGAAAAAGAGCGACTCAGAATGAAACCTACCTCTCGTCGTCAATTTTTAGGACTTGGAATGACCGCCGGAGCAGCCCTGGCTGCCGGGTCCCTGGGGTGTCGTCCGTCTGCGCCAAATGCCCAACCGGGTCCTGGCAAGGCAGGGAATAAAAACCAGCAAACCAAGCCTCCCCTGCCACAAGGCATCGACCTTGAAAAATGGAACCGGATCAAGGGCAAGCCGTACCAACAGGGTTCGTTTGGTCAGATGCCAGGGGTCTGCAAACTTCCGGGGCCCCAGGCCAAGCGCAACTGGCCTGACCGTAACAAGTACAAGGGAGTTCAAAAAGTACCTGGCATGTGCCAGCTCTGCAGCACCATCTGTGGCATCATTGGTTATGTCAAGGACGATCGACTGATCAAGGTGGAGGGTAATCCCAATGACCCCAACAGCCGCGGTCACCTCTGTGCACGTGGCCAGGCAGCATTGAACCATCTCTACCATCCCGAGCGCCTGCTCTACCCGCTGAAACGCGTCGGAGAACGTGGCGAAGGTAAATGGAAACGCGTTTCCTGGGACGAGGCACTGGATGAGATTGCAGCCAAGCTCAAGGCAGTTCGCGACAGTGGTCACCCGGAAGAGTTCGCCTTTCACCAGGGCCGTCAACGCAGCAAGGACGCTCTCAAACGATTCCTGGATGCCTACGGTACCAAGACCCAGTTGAGTCATCGATCACTTTGCTCTGGTAATCGCCGTGCGGCCAACCTGACTTACCTCTGGGAAAGCGACTGGGACCTGAACGACGTCGAAAACTCGAAATACATCCTGAATTTTGGTTCCAACGCATTCGAAGCCCACCAGGGCCATGTACCATTTGCCACGCGGATCCAGAATGGTCGGTTCAAGAACGGTGCCAAGCTCGTTACCTTCGATGTCCGGCTTTCCAACACGGCCGGTGGCAGCGACGAATGGTTTGCGCCCTTCCCAGGTACCGATGGTGCGATTGCCCTGGCCATGGGACACACCATCCTGCAGGAGAACCTCCACGACAAGGAGTTCCTGGAAACCTGGACCAATGTCTCCATCGCTGATCTGCGCAAACACTTCACACCGTACACACCCGCCTGGGCAGAACAGGTCAGTGGCGTTCCGGCCAAGGATATCCAACGCATTGCCCGCGAGTTTGCTGCCGCCGCACCCGCAGCAACCACCATGTGTAATCGTGGCAGCTCTGCTCACCTCAACGGATTCTATAATGATCGCGCCATCAACTTGCTCAATGCCCTGGTCGGTAGCGTGGGCAAGAAAGGCGGCTGGTGCTGGTCTCCCTGGGGCGGCCTCGACCCCGCGGTAAAAACACCACCGATGCCACCAGGTGCCAAGACGCAAAGTGTCCTGGAAGATCCCCCCGAGTATCCACTGGCCAACGCCTGGAGACGGATGCGTGTGGGAGAAATTATCTACCTCTATCTCCTGCAGGGGCGAGCCAAGCTGCAGGCCTACATGACGTACAACCTTGACTCACCCATCACCTGGCCAGAAGAAAGCATGACCCAGCAGGTTCTCTGTGATGAGTCCCTGATCAACTTTCATGTCTGCATCAATGCCTTTTACAATGAAACGGCTCACTATGCTGATATCGTACTCCCCTGGAGTACCTACCTGGAACGCTGGGACCTGGACGCTCGCGCTTCCTACAACCTGAAACCGTACGTTGGGTTGCGTACGCCGATGGTCGAGTCACTCGGTGAATCGAGAGATGTCCGGGACTTCTTTCCGGACCTTGCCCGCCGTATTGGCGGTGGCATGGAAGACTGGTACCCCGAGGAAAACGTTCGCGAGTACATGGAAAAATGGGCCGCTAACGTCCCCGAGAATCCGGATACTGGAAAAGGTGGATTGGATCGGCTGCTGGAAGAAGGCGCCTGGGAAGCTGAGCGAGAACCCTTCTATGAACCCTATAACCGACCGCTCACCGACGAGGAAATGGCCACCGCCAAGGTAGGTGAGGACGGGCGAATTACGCGTGATGGAACTGGTATCGGCATCATGGTCAAGGGTCAACCAGTACGCGGTTTCATGACCCCCAGTCGGAAGTTCGAAATTCACAGTGCCTTCATCCAGAAATTGGGACAGAACGAAGATTGTTCCGAGTTGATTGCCAGCAGTGGCATGACGAAAACCAGGGGACGCCCCGCAAGTCACCAGGGCAATGACGTGAAAATCGACTCCATGCCAGGATGGTTCCAGCCCAGGGAATTACAGAACCTCAACGATGATGAACTGGTCATGACCAGTTTCAAGTGGAACGTCCATAATCACGGCCGTACGATGAACTTGAAATGGCTGGCCGAGATCGTCCACTCCAATCCCGCGTGGATCAACCCGGCGACCGCAGAAAAACATGGCCTCCAGGACGGTGACTGGATCGAGCTCGCCTCCTACTACTCCGCCGAGTTGGAAGAACTGTCTCCCCACCTGCGACGAGATGATCTGCCCATCGAGAATGGCCGCAAGAAAATCTCCAGCATGCGTGTCCCCGTGGTCACCATGCAAGGCATTCATCCCCAGGCCATTGCCATGAGCAACAGTTGCGGACACACCCAGTACACCAGCGTGGCCCAGGCCAGGAAGCAACCAACCGCCACGGGACACCTGGTCGGTAGCGATGGCGAAAGGTTTGTTGATGATGACTGGCAACGTAACATGTGGTGGCAGGACAGTTCCCAGGGTGACATCAAGAACTGGGAAAAAAATACGGGCAACGGTTGGAATCAAAACAAGCTGATGCCCATCTCCCCAGACCCCATCACGGGCCAACAGTCCTACCATGACACGATTGTCACCATCAAGAAACTGTAGTGACATCCCCTGCCAGGAATCCACGCTGTCTATGAATACTCTCGACCAGGCCACCGACGAAGAGTTCTCTGCACTGGCTGGATTCTACCAGCTACTACAGCGACTCTGGCTCTCCGAGATCGATGCCCCCTTGCTGGCTGAACTAAGGGACGGCGCACTGGCTGACCTGGCCCGGGAACTCGAAATCCCCGTCAACGAGGGCCCCGCCGAAGTGGTCCTGGAGGATCTCGCGGTCGCTTACTGCCAGTTGCTGATTGGCCCGGCAAACCACGTGCCCCCCTACCAGTCCGTCTGGACCGAGGGGCAGTTCCAGTCCGCAGCCACCACCTCCATGCAGTCTTACCTGGAAGTCGTTGGCGAGCAACCGTCCGATTCTTCCATGGTCGACCACCTGGGAGTCCAGTTAAGTGTCATGAGACGGATCGTCGCGGAGTTGGCAACCTGTCCGTCAGACACACCGCGGCACCACGAGTTACATACCATGGCCAGGCAGTTCTACCACGACCATTTGTCCTGGCCCACGAAGTTCCTGGCGACAGCTCAACAGGCTACCGACTCAGCCTTTTACCAGGGTGTGGCCAGGATCACAGCAGTTTTCCTTGACCAGGAACGCGAGTACTGGTCGACACCGGAACAGGACCCGGAAACTCCCGGCTAGGGCTGTCGCGATTGGAGCGCATCCAACACCAGCTTCTCGATCTCTTTCACGTCCTGCATCCTGTCCACGGAAAACCATCGCCGGGAACCACTACCCAGTGAAGCTACTTCCAGTAACACGGATTGCCCTGTGGGCAGCACGTTCCGTGGCATCACCAGGTAAAACAGGCCGCCGGAATCCACATCCGACTGCCAGGTAGGAAAGTAGTGCAGCTGGAATCGTTGGTCGGCCGATTTCCAGGTATTCACCGCCAGGGTCACATCCAGTTGCAGCGCATGCTGGCCTCCAATCGTCATTTGAAAACCGGCAGTAGCCGGCTGGCTAATCCAACCCAGGCCCCCCGCAAAAACAAGCACGACCGTCTCCTGCTCCACAGGTTGCACACCAGCTGTTTTCCAGGCCAGCGAGTCACCCTTTTCCTGTTGCCGAATGTAAGGTCGGTTCTCTTTCCTACCCGAGTAATTAAACCACGTATCTTCCTTGGGACCCTTCGTAACCAGTCGATCGAAACCATTCTGCGAATGACGCGCCAGTTCACGAATCCGGGAGTACTGTTCACGCTGCCGGGGACTTAATGATTTCGCCCAGTCATTCACGCGTTCAGCAAACCATTCCTGACCGCCAGGGAATGCCAGGAACTTGGGTTTTTTCTGTCCCGCCGGGTTCGCAAACCGATTCCCAACCATCTTCCGAACTGTCCCCACGATCAGATCTTCCAGGGCCGGGTCATAGTGGGTCGGTAACTCGTAGTAAATCTGCGAAAAACCGGCCTCGTAACCACCTTCCGCCAGGATGCGCCGTGACGGTATGTAACTGGGTACATCATTGGACCAACCATTGATCCAGAGTCGGCTCCAGTCCATTTCGGTCTTGAGCCGCACGGCATAGTCCACCACGACCTCGCCTGCCAGGAAGACGATCGCCAACTCGTCACCAAACTTCCAACAGGTCACCGGGTAATCCACGTGAGTGGCCAGTTGTCCCTGCTTCTCAAGTTGCTTGAGCATCTGCCTGGCATGGTAACCATGGAAACCGGCATCCTGCGACAACCGTTCAAAATGCTCTTTCCCCGGCGAGCGGGCCAGGGGCAGCTGAATCATCCGTTGCTCAGCTGCAATCGTTTCCGTTAACTCGGTTAATCGACCCTTGAGCAACCGCTCGACTTCCCCGGCAATCGCCGCCCCATGCTGGCTGGCAATCTCCAGGTTACCTCCTGGCTGAGGACCCACGTCGGCACCACATCCGATCGTGGTCAGGGCCACCGCCGAGGGATACTTCTCTTCAATATGCGTGTTGGAAAAACCAGCCCAGTCACCCCCGATATGATTGCGAGACCCCACGGTGGTGCAATGGCACGCATAGTTGGTCCATACGGCAATCGGCCTCTCCTTCCTGTCATGGGCCACCATGATGGGAAGGCTGTGATCCACGGGACCGTCCGACTGGAAACCAAAGCCTGCCCACTGCTTGCCCGAGAGAACTCGACGATTGCCCCCAAAACGGACCATCCCCTGCCCCCAGGAGAGCCGCGCCTCACGTCGATCACGCAGCGCGGCAGAAGCAGCTTCAATGATCTTGCGAGTAAGCCACTGCGTGTAGCGATTTACCCGTTGCACCTGGTCCGCGCTGGCCCGTCCACCCCAGACGACCGGGGCATAGCCGGTCAGCGTGGGGGCATTATGCGTATGGGTACTACAGATCACGAGACGGTCGCGTGTCACACCGTGTCGCTCGGCCAGTTCAGTAGCCACGACCCGGGTCACTGCCGCCGGCACTCCGCAATTGTCGACGGCCACGACCACCACGGGATCATCCTCGCCAATAGCCAGGGCGCGGGCCCAGATCGGATGATCAACACCCTGGTGCTCACCGGTACGTCCGCCGTAACCAGCCAGGAGGGTGGGATGTTCCGGTGTCACATTCACACGTGCCACGCCCACCTGTGTCCAACGCTCGGCAGCACGGGAACGGTCAGCTAACCCTACGATCGATGTCACCAGAACCAGGATCACATGAAACCATCTCATTGCATTCCGACTCCTTGCGATGTTCACCGACTAAATTATGATTCTTCAACCTTTAATAGCCGGCGATAATTCTGACCCAGGATGAGACGTTTGTCGGCCTCGCTAATCTCGGCTCCCACGACCTTGCCCAGTTCCGTCCCCAGCGAACGCGACGGCAGGTGACTGCCAAACACGATGCGCTTGGCACCCACTTCTCGCACAGCCATCTCGATAAACCCGGCCGTGGCATCGAATCCGGAAGTTTCCACCAGGATATTTTCCTGCTCACGAACTGCCCGAATCCCTTTCTGCCATTCCCCGCCCGCATGGGCACAGAGAAATTCCTGCTCCGGAAATTTTGCTGCCAGTTGTGCCAGTTCCGCCGGGGTCGACTGCTCCGGACCTGTCTTACCACCTGTCTTGAACCAGGTATGTTGCATGATCACACCGCCCAGGCTGGCGATTCGTTCGACCAGCGGAATCATGTTCCGATGACTACAGGCAACAGCTCCCGGGCCACTGCCCGTGAAATAAACTCCCCGCATGGGCCCATCACGCAACCAACGATTCAGTGCGTCCAGGGAAGTCTTCACATCATTCGCATTCAACTGGATCATTCCCAGCAATAACCTGGGCCACCGTTGAAGCGGCTTGAGGACCAGGTCCGGATTAGCCCTCAGCTTTTTCTCAAGCGCCGCGTCGGTCGTGGTACCAATTCCCACGTGCGGAAAATAACAAGCCTTCTCGAACCGGCTCTTGCGGATTGCCGGCAAGGCTCGTTCAACCTCGGCGATCAATCGGCTGCTACCATCCGATCCAGGATTCGAATGAGAGGGCGTAAAGTAGGAATCCCAGATACGGTAGCTGCTCAATTGCTCAGCATCCGGTAACCCAAGGTAGGTAGCACCTGCTTTCATGGCTTACCCTTCCCCAGGAACCTGCGAGCATTGGAAGCCAGTAATTGCTTTAACGATTCCACTGGTAATTGCCCTGATTCATGCGTGCGAATCAGGGCCGCCTCGGGAACCAGGAAAGGAGCATGGCTGCCAAACAGGACCTGGCCTGCCGGTACTTTTGACACCAGTTGGGGGACACCATCCGTTGAATCCACGCGGGCTACATCAAAATAAATTCCCGGCACCATTGCCAGTTTTTCCAGCAATGGAGAACGCGGACGCCAGTTCAGTACCTGCACGCGGGCCCCGCGAACCCGTTTCACCTGGTCTACCAGGGGTCCCAGGTCAACATCGGCCACACGTACCAGCGGATTTTGCGTGCGCGTATCTTCCATCAGCGTGGCAACCTGGACAAAACGTCCAGCCGCGGTGGCTATTTGCAGCAGGCGCGCAAAGCGTGGATCCGTTAACGGGTACCCGTGGTAATTAGGATGCAATCGAACCGCTGGCATATCATGTTGCTGGAAGCATCGCTGCAGGTCATTTTCCCAGTCGGGCAACAGCGGGTTCACTGACCCGATCGGAACCAGTTCCGGAGACTGCCTGCATTCACGGACCAGTCGCTGGTTGACCGTCGCCATGTCCCGATGAAGAATCGCCTCGAAACTGCCGGCCCATGCCTGGGTCACTCCCAACGAGCGCAGCTTCTTGACCAGCTTCGCGGTCACATCCAATGGCAAGCGACGAAAGGGCCAGTGAAAAAGGCTGACATTGGTATCCACGATATCCAGGGGGCGAGGCTTACCATCGCTGGCCGCGTCAACCTGCGAGACAACCAGGGAAGCCGCACCACTGGCAGCCGCAATGTGGAGGACATCCCGTCGATTGATCCCAGGGTTGGATGCGGTCAACGAAGTATCTCCTTGACGACCCGCGGTGGCTCGAATCCGGTGAGCCGTTCCTCGAGGCCGTTGCGCTTGAAGAAAAGTTCCTGGTGGTGCAACCCCATCAGGTGCAGAATCGTAGCATGAAAATCACCGACGCTGACCGGGTTTTCGACAACGCTGTGCCCAAAATCATCAGTCGTCCCATAGGTGGTCCCCCCCTTGATCCCACCACCTGCCATCCAGGATGTAAATGCCTGCATGTTGTGATCTCTTCCGGAATAACCGTCCGACGATTTTTGCGTCGTGGGCGTTCTGCCAAACTCGCCACCCCAGACCACGAGCGTCGAATCGAGCAAGCCTCGTTGCTTGAGGTCCTGGAGCAATCCTGCCACGGGCTTATCTGTCCGCCCACAAGCTCCACGATGTCGACCAGGTAAATCCGCGTGGCTGTCCCAGGGCTGCTGTTCCATGAATACCTGTACGAAACGCACACCGCGCTCGACCAATCTTCGAGCCAGCAGGCAATTACGACCGTAGGAGTCGGTTTGCTTTTCGTTCACACCATACATGGCCAGCGTCCGTTTATCCTCGCCGTTTAATGCCAGTGCTTCGTCGGCTGCCAGTTGCATCCGTGCAGCCAGGCTGTACGACTCGATGCGAGCATCCAGTTCAGGGTAATCCTGTCGCTCCTGGCGATGAATCTCATCCAGCTGGTTCAATAAGCCCCGCGCCGATTGTGTCACTGCCGCAGACTGCTGGTACTGTGGTGCAAGATTCAGGATGGGAGATCCGGTAGGACGCAAGCGGGTTCCCTGGTAAAGCGGCGGGAGAAATCCTGCCGTCCAGTTGCGTGTCCCGTTCTTGGGCATTCCCAGTGGATCGTTCAACACCACGTAAGCCGGCAGGTTTTGATTTTCGCTTCCCAGTCCATAGACCGTCCAGGCACCCAACGTGGGATAGCCCATGAACAGACGACCGCTTTGGATCTTGTAGAGTGCGTTGTCATGGTTGGGATGATCGGTCCACATGGAATTGATCAAGCAGATATCATCCGCCATCTTCGCCGTATGCGGTAGCACATCAGCCATCCACATACCCGATTTGCCATGCCGTGCAAACTTGTATTGGCCGCCCATCATCACACCGATATCCGTGGAATTGTCGTTGCCAATCACCTCCACGTTACCTGGATACGGTTTACCATCCATGCGGTTCAGCACTGGCTTGGGATCAAACAGATCCATCTGGCTGGGACCACCGTTCATGAACAGCTGAATCACCGAGGTAGCCTTCGCCTCGTGATGTGCCGGCCTGGGCTTGAGATTGTAACGTCGGGTCGGCGGTGCTGTGACAGGTTCCTCAGCCAGCGCCGAGGTTCCACCAAAGAAATCCTGGCACAACAAGTGAGCCAACGCTGCACCCATCACGCCATCGCTGGTGCGAGCAAAAAAATCCCGGCGGTTCATCAAGTGAGATGGTGACTGCATACCTGGTTTACTAACGCCTCGCCCTGGACAATGGTCTAGTCAATATAAATGAATGCTGCCGAATTAAGGATCGTATGACAATAGGTTTCCAGGGCTGACTGCCGATCACCTTCCCAATCGGAAACCAGTTTCTGCAGTGTCTCGTTCCCCAGTTGTTGTTCCCGCGCACTTGGCGAACGGCTCAGTGCCAACTGGTAGACCGTGTCGACATGGAAATTCCACGCCTGGTCCCCCTGCTTGACTCCCGTCTTCTTGGCCACATCTTCCTCAACTCGCCTGGCAAAACTGGCAGCCAGTTCTCGGACGCGGCGATTGTTCATCAACATCAACGACTGCGGAGACACGATTGACACCGTTCTTTCGGTACAGTTCGGACCCATTTCCGGGTAGTCAAAGGTAGCCAGCATCGTGGGAATCTCTGTCCGTCGGTATTGCAGGTAAATACTGCGCCGCCAGTTACCCCTGGCCGTCGCAATGGCACTGACCAGGCCATCCTGATCGACTGAGACACCATCCGGAATTCCTCCCGGACTATCCTCGAGTTTTCCTGCCACCGACAAAAGAGAATCTCGCAGCGACTCCGCATCCATCCGTTTCATGGACATGCGCGAAAGCAATCGGTTCTGTGGATCGCCCTGCAGTCGCTCCCTGGTCACCCGACTGGACTGCCGGTAGGTTCGACTATTCATGATCAGGCGATGCATTTCCTTGAAGCTCCAGCTGCGCCTGACCATTTCCAGCGATAACCAATCCAGTAACTCCGGGTGCGATGGACGCTCTCCAGCCACACCGAAGTTCTCCAGCGACTTGACCAGACCGGTCCCGAAATGGTGATACCAGATTCGATTCACTATAACGCGTGCGGTCAGAGGATGATCCGGGTGCGTCAGCCAGCGTGCCAATGCCAGGCGACGACCGGTCTTCCCCGTTCCCCCCGGAAATGGTGGCTTGGCCTGGAAAGGTGTTTTGCCATCCGTCAGCATCGAAGGAACACCGGGGCCAACCAGTTGTCCCGGCCTGGTATGGTCACCCCGTCGCAAGATATAGGTCGGCGCTGGTTGTCCTCGATCCCAGAGCGCTCGGATTTCCAAGGGTGGCTCCATCCGTCGCTGCACGTTCAAAAGATCACTCTCCAACGAGGCCAGGTTCCTGCGAGCCGCATGAACCGACTCGGACTGTTCCGAGTCCGGACGTAACATGGCCCGCATCAGTTGCTCAGCCAGTAACTGCTGACGACTCGTCCGCTGGTTATCAGCCGTTCGAATCGCGACCAGGGCTGCCTTGCGATCCGCTGCTAACTGGCCAGGGTAATGGTGCTTGAGAACTTCCTCCTTGACCGTCGCATCCGCGTTTTTAATGCGTGATTGAAGTGATTTAACCTCGCTCTTGAGCCGGGGATTGATAGCCGCCACACGCTTACGATGTTCCGGCGTACCGACTGACAGGACTCGATTCTTGAAGGTCAGCCAGTCATGTTCATCAAGTGCACCCTGGAAAATTGCCTTGAAGCGATAGTAATCGCGCTGGGGAATCGGATCGTACTTGTGAGAATGGCAGCGTGCACATTCCATGGTAAGCCCCATCAGGCCCGTTCCCACGACCTGGATGGCATCCCCGATCACACCCAATCGTTCCGGAACAAAATTCATCGTACGTGACCCGGTCTGGTCAATCCCCATCCGCAGGAATCCCGTGGCCACCAGGTTGTCCACCATTTCATCCGTAACGGGGTCTGCCTTCTCGTAATCAACCAGTTCGTCCCCGGCAATCTGCTCCAGGAGAAACCGATCGTACGGTTTGTCCTCGTTAAAGGCACGAATGACATAGTCTCGATATTTCCAGGCGACAGCGCGCAACGGATCTGCCGAGACACCTCCTTCCGAATCAGCATAGCCAGCCAGGTCCAGCCAGTAGCGTCCCCAGCGTTCTCCGTAATGGGGCGAATCCAGCAAGCTGTCAATCATCTCGGCATACCAGTTCGATCCCGGGTGATTACGCCAACGCTGCCACTGGGCCACCGTGGGGGGGATTCCCAACAGGTCCAGGCAGGCGCGACGGATCAACGTGTCTCGACTCGCCTCAGGAGAAAAATCGAGGTCATGATCCAGGAGATGTCCACGAATCAATCCATCAATTGATGCCCCCGGTCCGGGATCTTGCGGGGGCTGGAAAGCCCAATGCTGCCGTTCCTCGTCCGTCACTAAACGATCAGGTTCACGGCTGGCCACGTCAGGCTGGACATCACCCACGGGCGCACCGGCCGTAATCCACTTGCGTAACTGTTCTACTTCAGCCCTTGGTGGACGCTGCACGAAGAACGTCAACAAGAGTTCCTGGGGTGGACAAGCCTCGCTCTGGATGCGTTGTATCATCAGGCTCTCATCCGGTTTCCCGGGCACGAGGGCCGGGCCACTCTTGCCGCCCTTGAGCATGGCAGCTCGCGTGCGCAGATCCAGTCCCCCATCCTGGCGTTGAGGACCATGGCAGGTCGTACAACGCAATAACACGATCGGCAACACGTCATGCTGGTTTAATGGCCGGGCCGATTCCCCGGGCGGACTTTTCGACTGGGCTCCTTCCTTCAGCCAGCGTCTCAGCTGCGTCATTTCCTCTGTCGTTAACGGTGGCTGTCCTTCCGGTGGCATATCACCAGACTCCACCATTTCCCAGAGCAAACTCTCCTCCAGGGATTTGGCAACCAGGCTCTCGCCGGATTCTCCCCCACGGCGAATGCCAGCCATCGTGGAGAGATCAAGCTCTCCCTTGCGCACTGTGTCACTGTGACACTTGCCACATTTACGGGTCAGGATGGGGCGCACATCAACCTCGAAGAGCAATGGTTTATCAGCAGCCACGGCCGGTACGAGCAGCACCTGGCTAAACAGCAAACCAATGATAATGAGGCGAGGACTAGATGGCATGGGAATTCAAGGCGGGCTTTCGTGGTAGATACGGGCCACACGCAACCAGGGATGCGCCTTGATCCACGGCCGACAGACGCAATATTCACATTGTATCCCGCGCCGATCAGACACACAAGGTTTTCAGTCACACCACGCTGTCAGACGTTTTCTACAAACGCTCGCTTGAATGCCCTCCACAGGTTAGATTATAAGCACAACGATGAAGACCCCATGCTCATTGCTCCTGCTTCTTTCCGGGTTCCTATCCCTGGCTTTCTCGGCGCCGACCCATGCGCAGGATGCTGCGTCACGCCCCAACGTACTGTTCATTGCCATCGATGACCTGCGCCCTGCCCTGGGCTGCTACGGAGACCCGGTTGCAATCACTCCCAGCATGGATCGACTGGCAAGTCGCGGTATCGTTTTCCAGCGGGCTTACTGTCAGCAAGCTGTTTGCTGTCCTTCACGACTTTCACTTCTGACCGGACGACGCCCGGACACGATTCGCGTCTGGGACCTGCGCACCCATTTTCGCGATACGATGCCCAACCTGGTCACACTACCCCAGCACTTCAAGAACCATGGCTACCACACCCATGGGATCGGCAAGATATTCCACGGCAGCGGAAAACCTTCCCAGGATCCAGCTTCCTGGTCTGACATGCCAAGCTTCGACAAGGTTCGCGATCCACGGCTGCGTTACGCCACCAAGAAAAACCTGCAGGGGAAGGGCCTGAAACGTGCTGCCTCGGAATCAGCCGATGTGCCTGACAACCACTACGTCGACGGCCAGGTCTGTGATGCGGCCCTGCTGGCACTGGAAAAGTTCCAGTCCACGAAGCAGCCTTTCTTCCTGGCCGTCGGTTTCCGCAAACCTCACCTCCCTTTTTGTGCGCCCAAGAAGTACTGGGACCTTTACCAACGCGCGAAGATCCCGCTGCCGGCCAGTACCTCGCATCCCCGGAAAGCACCGGAGCTGGCAACACGCAGCTGGCAAGAACTGGAAGGTTACACGGACATCCCTGGCAACGGACAGGTCAGCCCGGAGCAGACTCGCCGCCTGCGACACGGATACTATGCCTGCGTCAGTTACATCGATACGCTCGTCGGCCGCCTACTCACCCAACTGGACAAACTATCGCTGACCACGAACACGGTCGTGGTACTGTGGGGTGACCACGGGTTTCACCTCGGTGAACAGGGCCTCTGGACCAAGGCCAATAATTACGAGTTATCTACTCGCGTACCACTGATCATCTCGTTTCCAGGGCAGGAAAAACGTGGCGTGAAAACCAATGCACTGGTCGAGTTCGTCGACGTTTATCCCACGCTCGCCGATCTTTGTGGTTTGCCTTCCCCAGGGGGAGTGGAAGGAATCAGTCTCCGGCCCGTCATGGAAAATCCACGACGTGAATGGAAGCAAGCCGTCTTCAGCCAGTACCCACGGGCTCACCAGGGACATCGCCACCAGGGACATGGCGAGATCATGGGATACGCGGTCCGAACCCAACGGTATCGATACGTCGAATGGCAAACGTGGACCAACAAGAAAGTCATCGCACGCGAACTCTATGACCATGACTCGGACCCCGCGGAAATGAAAAACCTGGCGACCGAAACTAGTCAGGCAGAAACCTTAACGAGGTTACAGAACATCCTCTCCAGGGGTTGGCAGCAGGCGTTGCCAGCGGCAAGGAAACCGGGACCATGATCACCCCCCTCTCACGACTGTTCATTCTGCTCCTGCTGCTGTCCATGGTGGTATCCGCCAGGGCGGCTGCACCAAACGAGAAGAAACCCAACGTCCTGTTCCTGGCCGTGGACGACATGAAGGACTGGGTGAATTGCCTGGGAGGCTACGAGGGGACCGTCCACACTCCCAACATGGATCGTCTCGCTGCCGGTGGCATGTTGTTTCGCAATGCCTATTGCGTATCACCTGTCTGTGCCCCCTCGCGAGCTGCCATCCTGACGGGCCAACGACCTTCTACCACCGGCCTGTACGGGAACGGTCACTGGCTACTGCCCAACTATCCTGACGTGGTGACGCTGCCGGCACATTTTCGCAAGAACGGGTATCACGTGGTGGGTGCCGGCAAGATCTTCCATCACACCGCAGGAAACCATCCACCCAACCAATGGGATGATTTCCTACCCCTGCGATTTCGTAATGATCCCTGGTTTCGCGGCGCGAAACTGAATTACCCCTGGTCACCCTCGGGACCGACACCGGCAGGTTTTCCGTTCAGCCAGGTCCCAGGACTGCCTCACGAGAATGACTGGGGATCACTAAAGATCCCCGCTGCGGATTACGATGACGCCCTGACCGCGGCCTACGCGGTGAAGTTCCTTGCCCAGCCCCAGGCAAAACCATTTTTCCTGGCAGCCGGATTCTTTCGTCCACATCTTCCCTGGTATGTCCCGCGCAAGTATTTCGACCAATATCCACTGGACTCAATCGTCCTGCCCAAAACGCGTGACCATGATTTGGATGATGTTCCGCCCGCTGGCCAGAAGCTGGCCGCTGCTCGCCGTGCTGACTTCAAGAAGATCCGCCAGGCCGGTCGTTGGAAACAAGCCATCCAGGCTTACCTTGCCAGCATCAGTTACGCGGATGCCCAACTGGGACGTGTCCTGGCAGCCTTGGAAAATAGTCCACACGCTCGCAACACCGTGATCGTCCTCTGGTCCGATCACGGCTGGCATCTTGGCGAAAAACAACACTGGCACAAGAGTACACTCTGGGAAGAAGCAACTCACGTCCCCCTGATTATCTCCGCACCAGGGTTTCCGAGCGGGGATTGCACCCGGCCCGTCAGCCTGCTCGATCTTTACCCGACATTGAATAACCTCTGCCACTTGAAAACCGTTGCTGGCCTGGAAGGAAACAACCTGGTTCCCTTGTTACGAGACCCGCAAACGCCCTGGAACCCTCCTGCCCTGACCGAGTTTCAGCGGGGCAATGCGGCTGTTCGCTCCGAGCGATACCGGTACATCCGCTACCGGGATGGCAGCGAAGAACTTTACGATCACCAGGTAGATCCCCATGAATGGAAGAACATCGCCATGGATGGGAAGCACGCAAATATCATGCAGGACCTTCGCAAGTGGTTACCCACGCAATGGGCGCCCTCTGCACCGACCAAGTCAACGTTCGATTTCAACCCCACCACCTTCACCTGGACGCACAAGAAAACTGGTAAAACAATATCCGGCAGGTAATCCTGCCGATTTACTTGCGCCCATCAGCACGAACATCGAGACCACACCTATGAAACATTACCTTGTCCTACTGGCCTGCCTGCTCGCGACCGGCACCTCTTGCCTGGCAGACACGAACCTGCTGGCTAAACATGACAAGACCAACGTGGTCCTGGTACTGATCGACGATTTGGGTTGGAACGATGTCGGCTGTTATGGCAGTACCTATTACCGCACTCCCAACATTGATCGACTGGCCCGTGAAGGCATGCGGTTTACCGATGGCTACGCAGCCTGCAACGTCTGCTCACCGACCCGTGCAGCCATCATGACCGGCAAGTACCCGGCCAGGCTGCTACTGACCCAGTGGCTGCCATCGGGGCGCTGGAGTCGTACCCGGCACAAGATGCGTGAGGGGCGTTACGTTTCCAACCTCCCCCTGGAAGAAGTGACCATCGCGGAAGCCATGCGCGAGGCGGGTTACAAGACGGCTTTCATGGGCAAATGGCATCTCGGGACCGAGACCTATTACTACCCCGAGCACCAGGGTTTTGACCTGAACGTGGGTGGCCGCGACTTCGGGGCACCGGGCAGTTACTTCTTTCCCTTTGCCGGTACCTGGAAAATTCCGACCACAGGCAAGGTCCAGCAAAAACCGGGGCCCGTGGGAGGCAAGAAAGGTGACTACCTCGTTGATCGCCTGGCAGAAGAAGCCGAACAGTTCATTCGCCGTAGCGCCGATAAACCTTTCTTCCTGATGCTCTCCCATTACGCAGTCCATGCACCACTCCAAGGAAAAGCGGACAAGGTCAAACGGTACCAGCAAGTTGCCAAGGATCAACAGCAGGGTCCACCGGCGTACGCAGCCATGGTGGAAAGCGTGGATGACAGTGTCGGTCGCGTGATGCGAACGCTACGAGAACTCAAGATCGATCAGCAAACGCTGGTCATCTTTACCAGTGATAACGGAGGTTTCGCCAAGGCTACCAGCAATTCCCCTCTACGGGCCAACAAGGGCAGCAATTACGAGGGTGGTCTGCGAGTGCCCCTGATCATCAAGTGGCCAGGCCAGGCCAGGCCTGGATCTGTTTCGGCTGAACCCGTCATCAGTACCGACTTCTACCCAACGATCCTGGCTGCCACCGGACAACCAGCTCGCCCACACCAGCACGTCGATGGCAAGAACCTGGTACCGCTGCTTACCGGCAAGGGCCCGCTGCGACGGGACGCCATCTACTGGCACTACCCACACTACAATCGACACCCTCATAGCTTTCCCTCGGCTGTGGTCCGCGCCGGCAACTGGAAATTGATCGAGGCTTTTGAAACGGGAAAGATCTCACTTTACAACCTGGAGAGTGACCTGGGAGAAACAACCAACCTGGCTGCCCAAGAGCCGGCCAGGGCCAAGAAGCTACAGACCCTGCTCAACAACTGGCAACGAGAGGTCGGGGCCGATCTCATGAAATCCAACCCCGAGTACCAGGGAGCACCACGATGACCTTGCCACGAATCTCCGTCATAAGCATCTCGATCCTCGCGGCAC
>JAZADA010000212.1:0-6581 GCA_036124135.1 Planctomycetota bacterium
GTTACCGGCAAACCTCCCTTTGCCGATCCTTCCCTTGCCAAGGTAATCAGCGACCTACGGCATGCAACGCCCATCCTGCCAAGCAGGCACGTACCTAATTTGCCTGCCGAGTTCGAACAACTTGTCATGCATCTGCTCCAGAAAGAACCGGAAAAGCGACTCGCAACAGCCCTGGTGCTTGCCAATCACCTGCGTGCGATGGAACATACCATCAACCGCCGGGATGCTGCTCCTGCCGAGAGTGCCCAAACCAAGCTCGATACACAACTTGGTGATGTTGCCCCGACGCCTGATGAGCACTCCCAGGATAGTGACACCGAGGCCCTTAGTCCCACGGTAGCAGCCTCCTCGCTTAAATCGGCCCATGTACCCGAGGCGGCTCCCACAATTGCCGCCAGCGATCGGGAACATCAGAATCGAACGCATAACGCGACCGACGGAAGTGGCCAATCAACTCCGGAAGCCGACCACTTCACCAAGGTCGATCCCAATCGTTTACTCCATCAGGACCGCACGGACGACCGGGACCCGCTGGTGGTAAACCTCGCGAAAATCGGCCTGCCTCTCCTGCTGATCGCACTGCTGAGCCTGGGCGCCTGGTACACGCTGAAACCTGCGACGGAAGACCAACTTTACCAACGCATCCAGGCGGCAGCCGACCGGGAAAACCCCGAGGCTCTCTCATCCGTTTCCCAGGAAGTCACATCCTTCCTGGATAAGTTCCCGGGCAGTCCGCATTATGCGCAGGTCCAGCAATACCAGGAGCAGATTGAACTACAACGACTGCACCGATCCTTTGAGAGAAAAACCCGCAACACCCGGTTCGTGGGAGACATCAGCCCGGTCGCCCGTGCTTACCTGGAAGCCCTGCAGCAATCTCGTACCAACCAGGAAGCTGCCCGGGACAAAATGAAAGCCGTGATCGATCTTTTCTCACAAATATCCGATCCCGAAACAAAGAAGTACGTGGACCTGGCAAGGAATGATCTACGGGAGCTCGACGAACAGATCTCTGAACGTCGCACCAAGTCTCTCGCCTTACTCACTTCACGGATGGCACATGCGAACAAATTGTCTGCAACAGACAAGGAAACTTCGCAACGCATCTATCGCAGCATCATCGTACTTTACGACAAGAAACCATGGGCTGCCGAGATCGTGAGCGCAGCTCGTCAGCGGCTGGCTCCCTGACCAGCGAGTCTACATGGGGGCAATACGCACCGAGCCCACGTCCGTCGTCAACAATACATGTTGATCGAAGCTGGCGTACATCAGTTCAGCTCGCAATTGCTGGCACTCCGGATGATCCCAGAGATTGTCATGTTCCCAGGGATCACGCTCCAGGTCGTACAATTCACCCTTGCCGTATCCATGGTAAATAATCAGCTTGTAACGACGATCACGATACATGGTCGCGTAGGTACCACTGCCACCAGTAAATTCCGGTGCCAACGCATCAAAGTACTCGCTGCGAACGCTGTCTCGATGATGATCTGGCTGAGCAGCATCTTTCAACAGGGGAACCAGGCTGCGGCCCTGCATGTATTCAGGTTGTTCAAGGCCAGCTAACTCGACCAATGTCGCGGTTAGGTCGATCAATTCCACGAGGGCATCCCTCTGCACACCGGCAAGAAATTTCCCCGGCCACGAGAAAATCAGCGGCACACGCACCAGGCCCTCATAGAATCGACACCCCTTCTGAACCAGGCCATGATCTCCTAGCATCTCTCCGTGATCGCTGGTAAACACGATCACCGTATTTTCCCGTTGCCCGGTTTGCTCCAACGTCTGAAGAATGCGTGCAAACTGGTCATCGATCTGGGCGATCATCGCATAGTAATCTGCCTGCACCTGTTGCCCATTAAAATCCTGGGGAGATCTCGCTCCGCCCTGGAAATCAATCTCCGATAATTGCGCCTGTTGTTCGAGATCACCTGGCTGAAAGTAAGGTCCGGGGAGTTCCGCAGCCGAGAATTGCTCTGCATATGCCTGCGGTGGAATAAAGGGCGGATGGGGATCATACACGTTCACGCTCAAGAGCCACGGCTGGTCTCGCTCGTGCTGAATAAACTCCATCGTGCGTTCGGATGCCCAGGTGGTTTGATGGAATTCCGTGGGGACGCGTTCCGGGCTGGATCGCATGCTGTCCAGATCCTGTCCCTGCTGACGCACCCACTCTGCGTAATCATGTCCATGGGACCAATCATCCCGCGGGGCGTGACTGAATTTCCAGTACCGGTACCCATCATCAAAACGGGGTTCGGTCCGGTGCCCCGAGCTCTGCAGGTGAAACTTGCCGACCAATCCACAATCGTATCCACTGTCAGCGATCAACTTGCTGATCACGGGTGGATAATCGGGAAAGGTATCGTTTCCATTTCGAGTATTATGCACACGACTGGGGTACATCCCGGTCATAAAGCTGGACCGACTGGGCGTACAAATCGGACTCTGGCAATAAGCATGGGTAAAGGCTACCCCATCGCTGACCAGTTGGTCGACGACGGGTGTCTTAACGTGTGGATTCCCCAGGGCTCCAATCGTATCGAAGCGTTGTTGATCGGTACAATACCAGAGAATATTGGGACGCGAGTCGTTCATCGTGGAAAACCATCCTTTTCACGAACTTAGCGGATACACGGAACACCCGGTGCAGCACCGTGGGTGGCCTGTCCTGGCAAACGTTGATTTCAGGGATCTGCTCGCAAGGTGCGCTGAATGAGATCCTGGTCAAAGTAATTGATCGCCATCGCAGCGTCCACGACGACGGACTGGGCATTAATTCCCGAGGAACGCGGACTCAATAAAAAGGCGGCCACGTTGGCCACCTCAACCGTGGCCAGTGCCTGCTTGCGTGGAATAACTTCTTCCGCAAACAGGTAGGAATCGACATACCCCGGGATCCCGGCAGAAGCCGATGTCTTCAGCAGCCCAGCTGCTACCGCATTAAAACGGACTCGCGAAAAATTACTGAACGACTTCACTAAAAATGCCAGCGATGAATCAAGGGCTGCCTTAACCGGCCCCATGAAACCATAGTTTTCGCTGGCCATGCGGGTCGTGGATATCGAGATCGTCACCACGGAAGCGTCTGGGTCCAGTAACGATTGCAGGCTCTTGCTCAGTGCTACCAGGGAAAAGCAGGAAACATCAACTGCTCGAAGGAACTGTGACTTATCCGTCTCGTGAAAGGGTTTTACGCCTCCCTGGTAATCGGCAAAGGCAATGGCATGGAGCAGGCCATGAAGCACGGGAACCTCCGCTGCCAGGTCCTCCTGCAATTGCTGCACCTGGCCCTCGTCCTCCACGTCACAGACCAGGATCGTGGCATCACCGAGCAGCGTGGCCAATTGCTCTTTTCGCTCCTGGGAACGAACGCTGTAAATCACCCGCGCCCCCGCGTCCTCGAGCACACGACTGACGGCATAGGCGACGCTTTTTCGATTAGCGACGCCGCAAACCAGGATATTCTTGTCTGTCAGATCGAGAAAGCTCATGGTTTTCGAGATAGTCCATTCATAACACAGTAACGAATATCAGTCCGCTGGTTCAGGATGTACTTTCCACTTCCGCCATCGTACAGGCAAATTCAAACCTGGCAGCCACCTTGCCATCACAACGCACCGTGGCCTGCAGGAAGAACGCCTGTGCCAACCGTTCTTTCAATGCAACTTCCAGATGGATCGTATCTCCGGGGCGAATTACTTTCCTGAACTTAACGTCATTCATACGAGTTGCAACCGGGACCCCTTTGCCCATATCGGTCTCCCCACTTGCAGCCAGCATGGATGCGAGCAGGGCAGCACCCGCCTGCATCGCCGATTCACAGAGAATCACGCCGGGAACGATGGGGTCGTCCGGGTAGTGTCCCTGGAAAAAAAACTCGTTGGCGTCAAACACTTTCTGACAAACCATCGAATCCTCACCACGCTCCACGATCTTGTCGATCAACAACATCGGCTTGCGATGGGGTATCAGTTCCAGTATTTCATCGTGGCTCATAGTAACTCTCGTTTACGCGAAAGCGATGATTACACGCTCTTCGGCGTGGGGACCGGGGCTGCCGGTGCCAGCAAGGCATCCACATCGTTTGCAACAATGACACCGTAATTAATGGCTCCCAGCCAACCGGACATGATAATGCCAACACTCCCGGCATGATACAAACCTTTTACCTGTTCGGGCAGGGCACGACTGACAGCCAGGCCTTCGAACTTGGTTCCAAAACTAGCCCCGTCAAGATGCTGAGTGTAATGTCGAAACGTGAGAGGCGTGGCCGCCTCGGCGTGCACGATCCGCTGTCGGACCTGTGGCACATATTTCTCCAGGGCGTCGAGCGTGGTTTCGACGAGATCTGCCTTGCTGGCCTCGTATTCTTCCTCCGGCAGATCGGCCCAGTCCTCGTAATTCGCATTGGTACTGGAAACCACCAGGCATCGTTCACGGCCCTGGGGTCGGGTGCGCGGGTAGTAAAACGAATAGGTACGACTGGTCACGTCTCGACTTAAAAGTAAATCCGTACGGAATGCATCGGCTGTCGAACTAAACAACAGATCCCCGGTGGATTCATCAATACGTTCATCCGGTTTGAATGCCATGAAGACCTGGGTACTCGAGTTATTAAGCCGCACTTCACGTGCCTGATCAACAAATGATGAATCCAGGTTCTCCTCGCCTACCAGCTTGAATATGGTCGACCTGAGATTCGCATTGGAAACGACTGCGCGGCTGCGAATTTGACGTCCATTCACTTCAACGCTGTGCACGCCCCCCTGTTTCACATGAACCTGTTCCACGTTGGCACGGATCCTCACATCGACCCCGTTTTGCACCAATTCATCACGCATCAGCTGGATCAGGTAATCGGTACCACCCTGGAAGGTATAAACTCCCTTGGACATAAAATTGGAAAACACGATACCGTAGGTAATGGCCGGATCTTCCAGCGTCGATCCATTGGCATAGGTGATCGGCTCCATGAGTAATCGAACAACATCTTCTCGACCTGGGAAAAAACGCTCAAAGAGCTGACCGGTCGTCAGTTCCTGGTCATCGTAAAAGTTCATGTTTCGCACGGTCGCAAAGAAGTCTTCCACGACCTCCGGTGCGATTCCGAATCTCTCGCTAAGCAACCGCTGGAAATCATTGCGATCATAACTGGTACTCAGGGAGAACATCGGGTTATCAAAACGAATGTTCT
Source organism: Planctomycetota bacterium (assembly GCA_036124135.1). Taxonomy (GTDB): domain Bacteria; phylum Planctomycetota; class Planctomycetia; order Pirellulales; family Pirellulaceae; genus JAZADA01. The sequence continues at coordinate 5,201 of JAZADA010000212.1, forward strand.
TGAGTGGAACGATCGCATCAGCAATTTGCTGGCTCCAATAACGTCGACAGCTCTTGATCATACCGTAGGGAAAACCGTGCAACGATATATCAAAGATGTGACCCCCGGGTCGTTTAAACCAGGTAGCCAATCCGCCCAGCTTGTAGTGCTGTTCCAGCAGCAACACGGAATAACCTGCGCGACCAAGTATATTAGCAGTGGTCAGGCCGGCCAGGCCACTGCCTATCACGACTACGTCGTATTCATCTCGCGCATCGGCTAGAAAATCTTTTGGCATAAAAGTACTCGGCCTGGTCTATACCAGGCATATCTGCAAACGACCAACTCGGCTCAGTCTGATCCTCGCAACAAGTGCCGATTGGCCATCGAAATCCCACTTACGATTGTCCCCACGATACCGACATATCCCTGGTCTGTTCCGCAAAGAAAAAGATTTTTCAGGTGCGTGGTGCCATCGAGTTGTTTATCAACCGCTCCATAAACGGCACCGTTATCATGCCAGGTAAAGCGGCGAATCGTCGTTGGCGTAAACATGTCCGTATCAATTACACAATTACGAAACTCGGGAATATAGTCGACCGCAACTTCCGTCACACGATCATACCATTTCTGCTTCTCCAGCAAGTAACTGTCCGGATCCAACTGGTCCCAGCGATCGAAACTCGCCAGGGAGGTAATCCGAATCACACCATCAGACAATTCTCCGTCCGACCGGGGATACTTGAAATTATTCGGGGAGCAAATGACCCCGGTTCGAGTATCCACAAGTCCATCCGCCGGCTTGCACCAGTGAAACTTCTCCGAATCATTGTAGAACACAATGGTTTTCTCGTGATTCAGTTGCCGTGGCTGACGATCCAGGATGGAAATCGTTTCGGTGAAGGACAGTTGCCCCACGGAAGATTCTGCAGGCTCGGTCAGGTCATCGCACAGTCGCAGTGTTTCTACCATCCCGGCAGAAGAAAGGATCTTGCGACCCTGGAGCTCCTCGCCGTTGTCCAGCACGACACCAACCGCCCGCTCGTCCTCCACCGCGATACGAGATACACCGGAACGAAGTTTCAGTTCACCTCCCAGTGCCCGGAACTTCCTGACCAGCAATCGCAGGATCAGTCGCACCCCCGAAAACGGCCTGGCAAATCCCTCCAGGAAAATACTGCGAAACATGATGCAGAACTGGGCAAAATCCATGTCGTTTTCGCGCGAGTTGCCATACCACATGACCGGACACAACAGCATCTCGATCAGCAGCGGATCGGCCAACGTCTCCTCCAGTACCTGCCGGGCAGAGACATCGTAATCCGCCTGTTCCAGGTCATCGTAATCCAGGAGACGGCCCAGCAATCTTTCAAAGCTATCCTTTTCAGCTGGAAAGGCCCGC
>JAZADA010000213.1:0-11017 GCA_036124135.1 Planctomycetota bacterium
AAGGTTTATCGGCGGAAAAGGCAAGGGCATTCGATGTCAGTCGCAAGACGGTGCAAAATGTCGGGGAGATGAAGGAGTTGTACCAGTTGCCCGAGCAGCTGGAGATTGCGGAGACACCACGTTTAACCCAGATGCTGGATCGCCTGGTCGCGCAGCCCTGGTTTGCATCGACGTTGTTGTTTTTTGCCTTCCTATTCTTGATGTCCGAGATTTCTGCACCTGGGCTGGGGATCCCCGGATTTATTTCTGCACTTTGTTTCATGCTGTTTTTCTGGGCACAATTTTTTAACGGGACCGCCGGTTGGCTGGAGATCCTGTTGTTTGTCAGTGGGGTGATTTTCGTGGGGCTGGAAATTTTCGTCGTGCCGGGCCTGGGGGTCTTTGGCATTGGCGGAGGTATCATGATCGTGGGGGCACTGATCATGGCGAGCCAGACGTTTATCATCCCCAGCAATTCTTACCAGGTAGATGTCTTCGTCTCATCCCTTTTAAATTTTGTCATGGCCAGTGGAGGAGTCATTGTCGTGATCTGGGGGATGGTTCGTTTCTTCCCCGATAATTTCTGGTTTCGACAAGTGGTTTTGCCAGCACTTAGCGCGGAAGAACTGGAGGCCCAGGAACGGCGGGAGGAAATGGTTTCCTGGGATCACTTGCTCGGTGAGACAGGGATGACTGCAACGGCACTGGTGCCTGCTGGAAAGGTGCGGATTGGACACAAGCTACTGGACGTTATCAGTGACGGAGACATGATTGAAAAGGGAATTCCAGTCTCCGTCGTGGAAGTCAAGGGAAATCGGGTTGTCGTGCGGGCTGTAGAATCGCCATAATCAGGGACATCGTCTTCTCCCCGAGTTTTACAGGAAATGCCACTTGCCATGTCGCCGACTTACTGGGCAATCACCCTGTTCCTGATCAGCTTGTTACTGGTCAGCCTGGAAGCCTTTATTCCCTCCGCGGGTGTGCTGGGCCTGTTAGCCGGTACGTTGCTGGTCTGGTCCATTTACAAAGGATTCATGGCGAGCACGCTTTGTGGAATCTGCCTGGCGTGCAGTACGCTCATCGCGTTGCCCCTGCTGTTCATGATGTTTGTCAAATGGTGGCCGCTGACACCGTTGGGAAAACGGATGTTGAATGCGACCTCGGATGATCCGGCCGATTTGTTACCGGATGGTGAAACCTATGTCCAGGTCCAGTCCCAGGTAGGGAAGCAGGGTACGGCTGTGACGGATTTATTACCCAATGGACGTATCCGTGTTGATGACAGTGAATTTGATGCGGTTACCGAGGGAGTATTAGTGGATGCTGGTACACCTATCGAGGTGACGCATGTGGAAGGTAATCGAATTATCGTCCGGCCGATTGCCGCGTCCCCGGTGGAGTTTCCGAAGACGATTTTGGATTCCCTGGAACCCCCGGGTGATTTACCTCGCATTTCTCCGGATACGGAAGTTGACCCCTTTGACGACCCCTTGGCTTGACAATCACTCTTCAGCGGGTTACACCCCACGGATACTGCGGTGTTCTATCAATTTGATCCGCGTTAAATAACTGGGGAAAACATGGATATGCTGTTGTCGCAAATTTTGTTGGCTGCAAGCCAGGTAGTCGTCATTGGCTTAGCGATTGCCGGGATTTTTGTACTGGTTGTTGTCCTCGTGGCGGCCAGCTATGCGCGTCTCTGGATCCAGTGCTGGTTGACCCGGGCCAAGATCGGAATTGCGGATTTGCTGGGGATGACGTTTCGGAAGGTAGATCCGAGAATCATTGTCCGCAGTAAGATCATGGCAGTGAAGGCGGGGATCTATGATGACTCGGGAGTGACGAGTGGAGCCCTGGAAGCACATTACCTGGCAGGTGGTAACGTTCCGTTGGTTATTCGGGCCATGGTAGCTGCTCGCAAGGCCAAGACGATTGAGGTGACCTTTCGTGAAGCGGCAGCGATTGACCTGGCCGGTCGAGATATCCTGGAGTCAGTTCAGACCAGCGTGTATCCCAGGGTCATTGATTGTCCAGCCCGTGGGTCAGCCAAGTCATCGCTTGATGCGGTTGCCAAGAATGGAATCCAGCTAAAGGTCAAGGCACGCGTAACGGTGCGTGCTAATCTGCAACAGTTAATTGGTGGTGCGACCGAGGAGACGATCATCGCCCGCGTGGGAGAGGGGATCGTGAGTGCCATTGGTTCGGCAGCGAGCCATGCCGTGGTGCTGGAAAATCCTGACATGATATCCAAGGCAGTACTGTCACGCCGACTTGATTCACAAACAGCATTTGAAATCGTTTCGATCGACATCGCAGATATTGACGTCGGCGATAATATTGGTGCCCGGTTACAGGCTGACCAGGCCGAGGCGGATACCCGTGTGGCCCGTGCTAAAGCCGAGGGACGTCGTGCCATGATGGTTGCCTCCGAGCAGGAAGAAATTGCCAAGATTGAATCGAGCCGGGCAGAACTAGTGAAGGCCCAGGCGGAGGTACCCAAGGCCATGGCGACCGCTTTCCGTGAGGGAAAATTGAGTATCATGGATTACTACAAGTTGAGTAACGTCCAGGCGGATACTGACATGCGAGCCGCCATTTCCAAGGTTGAAGGTTAATTCCCGGACAGATTTATGGCTGGAAATATTGAAGACTTCTTGCGGCGAGCAATTTCCCAGAAGCTGGGCAAACGCGTCGAAGATGTTGAGATTTTGCCCGAGGAACAGGCCCCGGCGCGAGCTCGTTCCGGGATGGAACTGGGTGATGAGGGTGTGGCTGAACACGTGGCAAACCATCTCGATACCTCCCAGTACGAAAACCGCGCCTCGCACATGGCGGACGATATTAGCCATGCGGATGAACGCCTTGAAGAGCATATACACGATGCTTTCGATCATGACGTCGGTGCGCTCGATCACCAGGACGACGGTGTTTCCGAGATGGCTCGTCAAGGTAAGAAAGGCAGCCGGCAGAACCTGCTGCAAATGTTTCGTTCGAAGTCAGCATTGCGTAATGCGATCCTGGTCAGAGAGGTGTTTGATCGTCCTGAGCATCGCTGGTAGGTCGGTTGAACCTGGCGTCAGGACCTCGCAGTCAAATGTTATTTAGTTTTCTTCGTGACACCCTAGAATCCAAGGATTGGCATCATGAGTCAAATTGTCGTTGAACCAGGTAAGACCAGGATCGGCTGGATCGGGACAGGAGTCATGGGGTCCAGTATGTGTGGACACCTGATGGCGGCCGGTTTTTCCGCTACCGTTTATAATCGTACGCGAGAGAAGGCGGACGCGTTATTATCCCAGGGTGCCCAGTGGGCCGACAGTCCGCGCGCCGTGGCGGAACAGAGTGACATTATTTTCACCATTGTCGGGTTTCCCAGTGATGTGCGAGCAGTCATTCTTGGTGAAGATGGTTGCCTGGCAGGTGGTGAAGCGGGCAATATCCTGGTCGATATGACCACCAGTGAGCCGTCATTGGCGGTGGAAATTGCAGAGGCCGCCCAGGCCAAGCAGATGCACAGTGTGGATGCTCCGGTTTCCGGAGGTGATGTCGGCGCCAAGGAAGCTCGCCTGTCGATCATGATTGGCGGTGAGAAGGAAGTTGTGGATGCCTTGCAACCCTGTTGGCAACTGATGGGTAAGACGATCGTTCACCAGGGAGGCCCTGGTGCCGGGCAACATACCAAGATGGTGAACCAGACCTTGATTGCGACAAACATGATTGGTGTTTGCGAGGCCTTGCTTTATGGATACAAGGCTGGCCTGGACCTGTCGACCGTGATGGAATCCGTGGCTTCGGGGGCCGCTGGCAGTTGGTCGCTTTCCAACCTGGGTACACGCATTATTGACGATAATTTCGATCCCGGGTTTTTCGTGGAACATTTTATCAAGGATATGGGAATTGCCCTCGACGAATCAAAGCGAATGGGGCTGTCATTACCCGGTCTGGCCCTGTCCCATCAACTCTATCTGGACCTGCAATCGCAGGGACATGGTCGTGATGGCACCCATGCCCTGGAACTGAGTCTCGCCAAGATGTCCGGTATCGACTGGAAGAACCGTTGACCTCCCGTTGCACACAGGGGAGTGGCTTTGTTAGGATGGGTAGCTGACGGTTTAAAGAGACGACTGATTATTTGACGGAGAACCTACGTGGGTAGTAAGAAGACTGGTAAGGGACGCAGGAAGATTGGCCGAAAAAAACGGCGTAATCGTGCGAAAATCCGCCACCGCAAGAAGTAGTGATCACAGCTTGCGAATCAGGTGGGTACTTATTGACCCGCTTCTCGTGTTTAACCGGTGCTGATGCGCAGGCAGCTCCGGCGGTTCTCTGGTGGGATCGGCTCTATCCCTTGATCCCCGTGGTAGCAATTCCCTTGAGAAATGTGCGCTGTGTGAAGAAAAAGAGAACCAGCACCGGCAAGGTAAATACCACCGCCGCTGCCAATAACCAGTGGGTTTGATCCCCGTAGCTACTGACAAATTGTTCCAACCCGTAGGCCAGTGGGAATTTCTCGGGATCATTCAGGTACAGCAGCGGACCACTGAAGTCATTCCAGGTTGCGATAAACTGGAAGAGCGCCACCGTTGCCAGGGCAGGTTTGCTCAACGGCAGAATAATGCGCCAGTAAATACCCCATTCACTGAGTCCATCCAGGCGTGCTGCTTCACTTAGCTCTTCCGGGATGGAAATGAAGAATTGCCGCAACAGGAAGACATAAAAGGCATCTCCCATGAATGACGGGATCACTAGGGCTGCCAGTGAATTGTAGAGATGCAGTTCTCGCAACAGCAGGAAGCGAGGAATCATCGTTACATGCCAGGGAAGCAGCATGGTGGCGACCAGGATACCAAACAACAAGCGCCGGCCACGCCAACGCAGGCGGGCAAAGCCGTAAGCTACCAGCGAACAGGAAAACAGGCTGCCGATGACGTTGAAGGTGCACAGCAGCAGGGAATTTCCCAGGTAACGAAGGTAAGGCATCGAGTGGATCGCATCCGGATAATTTTTCCAGTTCCAGGTGGCCGGTAGCAATGAATATGGATCCTGGACCAGTTCTGCCTGGGTCTTCAGGGAACAGGTGAACATCCAGAGCATGGGGATGGCGAAGACCAGGCTGCAGAGCAGCAGCAGGCAGTATGCGCGGAAACCAGGGCGATCTCGATTCAACGTTCTTGCCTCCTGGCTGCACGGTGTGCATGGATCCGGTCCAGGTGCTGTTGGATTTCCCGGTCAGCCTGTTGAAGCAAGTGCGTTGACGATGGTGGAGATGCCAGTGACATTGCTTTTTCGGCTGCCTGGTTGACCGTGCGCTGGAACATGGCGGCCCCGGGAACCAGTGGCGTCGGAACCTGGTCACTGGTGGCCAGTTCCACGAAGCGGGCAAACAGCGGTTCTGCCGACAGGAACTGCTGGAAGACAGGTTGCTTAATGACCTGCTGTGAGGCGGGAATCCAGCCACCTTGTCGGCATGTTTCCGCAGCTTCGGATTCGTGTCCCGCGAAACCACTCCAGAATTTCATGAAAGCCCATGCTCCCTGGGAATTGTTTGCACCCCGTGGTACCAGGAAAAAATTTCCATTGACCCAGCCATCGGCACTGGACGTTGCTCCGGCAGGTTTAGGAAGAGGCCAGACTCCGTAACGCGTGACGGGTTTTCCGGCAGCCCGTTCGAGTGCCTGGGCCGCAGCAATATCCCGATATCTCCATTGCCCATCCATGATCATGGCATAACGATTGGCCAACAGCGGGAAAATTTTGCCAGGCAACGATTGGTCACCCTGGCGAAAAGCCTGGATCGTATCGGCTCCGTAACGACGTCGATAGCTGGTCATCCAGTCCAGGGCTGCGATGATGGGCGGGGTATCCACCGTGACTTGCTGATCTTCGGTGTCATAGAAGCGACCTCCAAAAACAACGCCCCAGGCCCACAGGCGTCGTGAGTCAGGCAGGTAGCCCATACGAAGCGGTTGCCCCTGGTCATCCAGTTCCGTACACAGCTCAGCAATTTCATCCAGTCGGGCCAGGTTGGGCAATTCACGTGGCAGGTCATCGACTCCCAGTTTTTCTTCAACCAGGGAAGCATTGTAGTAGAGAGCCCGGATATCCAGACCGTTGCAGAGTGCATAAAGTCGTCCCTGGTAACTTCCCAGTCGCTGAGCTGCCGGTAATAACCAGGGCTGCAATTGTTCCATCTCATGCGGGGTGGCCAATTCGTCCAGTGGTGTCAGGATGCCACGATAGGCCCAGTCGGCAATGATAGGATCATCCTGGTTGATCAGGTCCGGGGGATCTGACCCGGTGACCGCAAGGAAGAGCTTCACGTCCAGGTTATTCCCGGGCATGGCAATGGCACGCACGAAAAATTGTTGTTGGCTGGCATTGAAACGTTCGACTACGGTTTCCACGACCTGGCGATCAGCGCCTCCCCAGAAATGCCAGAAGACGACTTCTTCACGATCGGTAGGTACCCTGTCGTTACGCGTAGACCGTAGCCTGGCATGAATCATCATGGTCAGCAGGATAATTCCCAGTCCGACCAGCAGCGGCTTGCGATACCCATTCATCGAAGTTGCTCCTGGTAGTGAACCCAGTGGCGTGAAGATCGAAAGAGCAGGTAAGTTGCCAGGGCCAGGACCACGAAAAGAATCCAGGCCATGGCTGATGCATAACCCATCTCCAGGTCCTGGAAGGCTGCCAGGAACAGGTGTAGTGATAACAATAGCGTGGAGCCAACGGGTTCCCCGGTCCCTTCACTGACCAGGTAAATCCGGGTAAATTCCTGCACGGATTGAATGAGTCCCAGGACCAGGTTGAAAAAAATGATGGGAGTCAGCATGGGTAACGTGATGTGTCGGAACCGGCTCAGTGATCCAGCGCCGTCGAGTGCAGCGGACTCGTGTAGTGAGCGCGGTATGTCGCCCAGTGCGGCCAGGTAAATGATCATGAAATTACCGACTCCCCAGAGACTCATCAGTACCAATGCATCCTTGGAGCCGAATTGCAGGAACGTGGCGGGGTACGCAGCTTCCTGGGCTCCCTGGAACCATAGCTGCCGCGGTAATCCGGCCAGCATCAAGAGCTGATGGAGCGGACCGTCACGGGGGTCCAGTAACCACATCCAGAGAATCGCAGCAGCGACCAGCGGCACCACCGAGGGTAGAAAGAAAAGTGTCCGGAAAAAAGCTTGGCCACGGATATTCCAGGATAACATGATGGCTAATCCCATCGCCACCAGAATCGATAGCGGTACGCTCAGTAACGCGTAATAGGCCGTGTTCCAGAGTGCCTGCCCGAAATGATCTCCCTGGATGATCTCCCGGGCCAGGCGTTGGTAGTGTTCCAGGCCCACGAAGCTTGGTGCAGAAAGCAGGTCGTAGCGGCAGAAAGACCAGACCAGTGATGCCACGAACGGGTAGGCAAACAGCAGGGCTAATCCGATAAGCCAGGGACTGACAAAGGCGAGGCCTGCCAGGGTTTGCTGTCGATAGCGTGAATTCAACATGGGTGGCCAGTCTTCCAGCAGTGCCGGTTCCAGGATCAATTTCCCCTGTACAGGGAAAGCCGAAGCGGGTCTCATTGTAATAACTTTTGACCGAAGGCAGCAAACGAAATCACGGAACCAGGTACCGTGGCTGCGAAGGGTTGTTCCAGCGGGATGAGATCGATTCATGAAACCCCTGAAAATTCCCAGGGCCGATCGGCAGGTCGTGATCCTACGTGATGGTTATGGAATTCCACACGTGCAGGCCGATCACTGGTTGGATGCCGTCTATGGATTGGGCTACATGCATGCCACGGATCGCGGTACCCAGTTGTTGTTTGCTCGCAGTATTGCTCGCGGAAGTGCTGCCGGAGATATCAGCCATAGTCCCGAGTTGCTCGAGACCGACTGCTTTTTCCGCCGCGTCGGTTTGCATATGCACCTGCAGCGAGAGATCGATTTGTTGGAGGATGATGTTCGTGAACAGCTGGAGGCCTACAGCGATGGGGTGAACGACGGTTTACAGAAGCTGGGACGGTCTCTACCGATGTGGGCCACTGGCTTTCGTCCCCGGTCCTGGACCGTTCAATCGTCCCTGTTGATCGGTAACCTGTTGAGCTTTGGTGGCCTGGCAGTCAGTCGTTTACAGAACGAACGATTGCTGATGGAATTAATTCATGCCGGTGTCAGTGACGTGGCCTTGCGCGAGATGTTTGCACCCCGCCTGGACCAAGTTGATTTTGATTTGTTGCGACAGGTACGTATTCGTAATCGGTTTTCAGATGAAGCGTTGGAACTCCTGGCGGACCTGCCTCGCCTGGCTGGTAGTAATGCCTGGGCAGTTTCTCCACAGCGCAGTGCCAGTGGGCAGGCGTTGCTGGCATCAGATCCGCACCTTGAAATCAATCGCTTGCCGGCAATCTGGTATGAAGCCGCCTTGCGCTGGGGAGATCATTATGTGATGGGTGCAACGCTGCCAGGTTGCCCACTGTTTTCCGTGGCTCGAACCGATCGATTGGCCTGGGGCGTGACCTACATGAAGGGAGATACGACCGATTTCTTCGTGGAAGACTGTCGCCTGGGAGGTGCTAACGGTTGGCAGTATCGTCGTGAAGAGCAGTGGCATGATTTCCAGTTGCGGCGCGAGGTGATCCAGTGCAAGGGAGCCGATCCCGAGACCCTGTTGGTCCTGGAGAACGAACAGGGAACCCTGGAAATGGACCTGGGACAGTTGAGACCCGGGTATCATCTTTCTTGCTGCTGGACCGGTAGGCAGCCCGGTTACGGAAAATCATTAGGGACCTGGCTGAACATGATTCACAGTGGTAGCGTTGCCGAGGCGATGGACGTGGCTCGCGAATGTCCCCAACCAACCCTCTGCTGGGTGCTGGCTGACGTGGCAGGCCACATTGGCCTGCAGGGATGTGGCCGCTTTCCCCGACGGGGAAATCAGCAGATTGGACTGGCCCCGATTCCAGCCTGGGATCCAGCAAATCACTGGCAGGGAATACTCGATACCACGATCCTGCCTAGTTGTTACGATCCCCCGGAAGGATTTGTAGCCACGGCAAACGAGGAGTTTAACCCGGTGGATGGCCCCCTGCTGATGGCCCATCCGTTGCCGGATTACCGCAAGCGAAGAATCGATGAGCGGTTGGACCAGTTGCGGCAGGCCACCCTGGAAGATATGCAGGAACTGCAATATGACGTGGTCAGCCTGCAGGCTCGCGAGTTGCTGGATATCTTTCTGCCGCATCTTCCTGACGGTGATATCAAGAATCAACTTGCACAATGGGATTGCCGCTACACACCGGATAGCCACGAAGCCAGCTGGTTCTTGAAACTGTATCGAGGTGTGATCATGGAGATGATTGGTAACGAGCACGGGATTGGCTGGCGACGGATGCTGTACCTGAGTTCCCGGGCGGGATATTCGACCATGATCCTGACAGCTGCAGACCGACTACTGATGCAGGAAAAAAGCAGCTGGTGGCAGGGTAAGAGCAAGGCGGACCTGGTCCGACGTGCCTACGAACATATGCAGGATGAGTCGCCGCAACCCTGGTCCGAAATTAACAGCTTCCATTTCACGGATCGTTTTTTCGGGAACCAGCGAGCGGGGCGTCTGTTAGGTTTCAAAAGCCGTCGTTACGCCATGCCAGGAAATCATGCCACGCCTTTCCAGGGACACGTGATGCAGACGGCCACCCGGGAGACAACGTTTGCCCCGTCCTATCACCTGGTAACCGACATGGGTAACGATGCTGCCTGGACCAATCTTCCCGGGGGCCCCAGCGAGAGTCGCTTTTCCCGTTACTACAGGAATGACCTGCCCAACTGGTTTACAGGTACTTACAAACAGCTGCAGCCGGGAATTGAATCGGCTCGCCGGGACGACTAGTTCTCGGGTTTGTCAGTCGGCTCAGGGGGCGGTGGCAGAAAAAGTACCTTGCGTTTTGCCAGGTCATAGCGGGAGCCAGCCGGAAAAGACTGGTAGTCCGGTTTTCCGGGTTCGGGTGCCTCTCGCCAATCGTAGATGTGTACCTTGCCACCTCCCATGACGGTGCCTGTACTGCCCTGGACCAACAGGGCCGTGGCTTCATCGATCCCGATTCCCAGCAACTGGGGATGGCGTTTCATGACAGTGGTCATATCGGCAAAGCGTTTTCGCTGAGCAAAGTGTTGGTCGACGGCGGCACCAGGTAAGAATCCAAAACCACGTTCGTAACCGGCTGCCATCATGTCCTGGTTACCGAGTGGGCTGCCTCGTACCAGGTACTCGGCCTGGATCGAGGCGCCCGCAGAGCTGCCGCCGATGACACCACCACGTTTCAGGACTGCATGAATCAAGGGGAGGGCAACCGTTTCTTCATAGGCGTCCACGAATCTCCATTGACGCCCGCCACCAAACCAGATGCCACCTGCTTTTTCCAGTAACTTCGTGGTGGCCTCGGACTCGACATCTGCGAGCGAGCGTGCTCGCAGTACCTTCACGTTCCGTGCCCCGGCGTCCTCGAAGAACTTTTGACCGACCTGTTCCGGCAGGGGCTCCTCGCGTGCCGTGGGCAGCACGATGATCAGGGCGTCCGGTCCGCCAGCCAGCTCAATAAACTTTTTCCGCATGGGGGTTGGAAAGCCACCACCACCAACGATCAATAGTGATCCGGATTCCACCTTGGAAGGACGCATCGTTTGAGGTGGAAAGACCGGTTTCTGGCGATCGCGCGTCGCTCGACGCAGGGCGGTTAAATCCAGCTGTTGTCCGGCTGGGACCGTGGTTTGCAGGGCATCCTGGGTCGAGGAAGCGGCCAGGCAAACGGTGACGCTGGACCGTCCCACGACTTCCAGGCGTCGGCCCTGGACAACCAGCGCGGTTCCCTCGTCGATACCCAGGCCGACTCGCAGGGGATGTTTTTTTACCGCACCGATCAGTCGAGCCTGTCGTGTACGGGCCAGGAAATGTTGTTCAATAATCGTTCCTGGCAGCAGGTCAAAACCGGTCTGCAGATTTGCCACGTCACGGCCACAGGCGATCATCACACGTGATTGGATCGCTGC
>JAZADA010000214.1:0-4580 GCA_036124135.1 Planctomycetota bacterium
GAACTATTACTGCACGCAGGCCATGTTCCAACTGGGAGGTCCTTACTGGGATCGTTGGGCCCAGGAGATGTACGAAAATACGTTGAAACACCAGGCTCCGGACGGATCCTGGGGAAGTGCGTATTCAACGGCCATGACGATTCTTTCTTTGACGGTTTCTTACCGTCAACTACCGGTATACCAGCGTTAACCTGGGATCACTGGTACGCACGGCGATCGTGTGACAGCCAGGTTCTCTTTGCTGCCGCCGGTCCGATTCTCTCGAAGTCTGCAGATTATTTTCGGTTGAACCGTGACTTATTGGTGCAAGTACGTTGTGCATTTCGCAGCTTGGGACCAGTTGTTACAATATCCTGCAGCGGATGACGTTGATTGTTATGAGATCCAGCCAGGAAGGATGTGCGGACGATGAACCGCAGCAAGTGTCCAGGATCGATGGGACGGCGTGGGTTCATGCAGGTCGGTGCATTGGCCCTGGGCGGGATTACTTTACCGGAAGTGATTCAGCAAAAAGCACTGGCAGGGCACGCCAGTCGAGATACTTCCGTGATCATGTTGTACCAGCATGGTGGTGCTTCCCAGTTCGAAACCTGGGATATCAAGCCGGATGCTCCCAGCGAGATCCGTAGCCAGTTCAGTGCCATTCAGACAAATGTTCCCGGCATGGATATTTGTGAACATTTTCCCTTGCAGGCAAAAATCGCTGACAAGTTCAGCCTGATTCGTTCATTGCATCATGATGTAGGTATTCATAGTGATGGCGGTATCGTGGCCCTGACGGGTAAACGTCCCAGCAAGTTGGATCCCACGTCGCAATCCAAGAGTGAACATCCGGACTTCGGCCATGTTGCCAGCCAGGCACTGGGATTTCGCAATGCCTTGCCTCCTTACGTCACCGTGCCCCAGCACCCCTACATGACGCGACCCGCGTACCTGGGATTGCATCACCAGTCGTTCCAGGTGGCTGATCCGAGTAGTTCCGGTTACCAGACTCCGCAGCTTAAACTTTCTGCCGGGCGTGATGCGAAACAGCTTGCCAATCGTCGGCAGTTACTGCATGACCTGGATCGCATTCGTCGCGATATTGACAGCAACGGTGAACTCCAGGGTGTGGATCAATTCCGGCGCCTGGCTTACGAGATGCTGAGTAGCCCGGCGGCTGCCCGGGCGTTTGACATCACCGAAGAGCCCGAGGATCTTCGCAAAAAGTATGGACTGAATACCTGGGGGCAGAGCTGCCTGTTGGCACGTCGCCTGGCCGAGGCGGGTGTACCGGTCATCAATATCTACTGTAATACGCCCAGGAGTGGGCAGGAATTCACGAACTGGGATGATCATCCAGGTAACGCACAACGCCCCGGACATTTTGCCCACTACATGCGGATTCGTCTTCCCTACCTCGACCAATGCCTGGCTGCACTGATCGAGGATATTTACGCGCGGGGCCTCGACAGGAAAATTCTGGTGGTCGTGGTGGGGGAATTCGGTCGGACTCCCAAGATGCGTTACGGACCACCGAATAATTCATACGGACGAGATCATTGGCCGCAGGCCTACACGGCACTGGTGTCCGGTGGTGGCTTTCGGATGGGGCAGGTTATCGGTGCTACCAACAGTAAGGGTGAGTATCCGGTCAAGCGTCCCCTGACCCCCCAGGACCTGCTGGCCACGATCTATCACCACCTGGGAGTTGACTACCAGGCGGCTTATCCAGACTACTTTGGCCGCCCGGTGCATATTCTGCCTCATGGAAACCCTATCCGGGAATTGATTTAGCCGCTGGTGGTATCCGGGTGATTGACAGGGGAGTCGTTGAGGCGTTTAACTAGGGGCACAATACACCGTGTTAAACGAGGGAAATGGTCATCGTGTCAGAATCAGGTTCAAATCCCGGAGTCCCATTGCCCCATGCCGACCTGGTGGCCGTGCTGGATGAGTTTGCAGCCCTGGATCGATACAGCCGTCAGCGCGAAGAAGTGCTGAAACAACTGGTTGATATGATCTACGCGTGTGAAATCGAATTCGTATCCTCGGAACGGACGTATGGCTATACGCCGGATGAGCGGTTTCGCGATGGTCGTACCGTGATCGGATCCCTGGCAGGTTCGACCCATGCGGTCTCGATACAAATGCCAGCCAGTCAGAATGACGAAGTGGAATCCTGGGGATCCGGTGACGTCTCGGTGCAGGCAGGTCGTTTCGTCAAGTGGAGTTCGATCTATGATCGTGTTGAATTAATTGCCGTGCCGTCCGTCACCCTTGACGATTCGGGCCAGCAGGAGTCGACGACGGAAGAGAGTGCCCCGGAAGAGAGTGCCGTGGAAGTGGTATCCGAGTCGGTCTCGGAAGGGGACAAGCCGGAGAGCGTGGCAGAAGCAGCTCCAGCGGCGGTCGAAAAAGAAATACCTGAGCCTCCAGGAGAAACGGTCGTAGAAGAAGCGGTACCCGTGGTTGAAGAGGAAGTGGCTGAGCAACCGGTGTCAGCACCAGGAACCGCGGAGCAGCCAGCTTCCGGGTCGCTCCCACCTGTTTCAGCAGAGGATCGCAATGCCTTGCTGGATGCCACCGGGCCGATTAGCAGCCATCAATTGATCCAGTTCCTGGCGGGTGCGCTGCAGTTCGATCCCAGCCAGGTCACGGCGATCGTGGATGGATTATGGGATTACATTTTACAACCGGAGCATTACCAGGGTCGGAATCGAAACTGGGTCCTCCCTCATTTTGGTACGTTTTCCCTGGCTTACGAGGCGGGGCAGCCCAGCCTGGGGTTTCGTTCCCGTCCCCGCGAGGAATTGCGCGGGCAACAAGCCAATCACTGGAACCACGTAGCGTCGGATCGTTGGATACAATTTTACCAGGGTCAACCTGGTACCACGAACGTACAGGGTCTGTCGGTCAAACGTCGGATCAGTGTCTGGGTTGCGGAACAGACGGATGTGCCGTTACGGACGGTACACCGCGTTATCTGGGAACTGATGAATATTGTCCGTGACATCATGGCCGAGGGCAGTCGGGTGATTCGTTGGGCAATGCGGGGTGAAATGTATCGGCCTGGGCAGGATGGTAACGAGGAAGATACTTCGGCGGACTGTTACGTGTTTCGAACCTATGGACGGTTACGTAAGCGTTTACCGCAGCAGGCGGTGCCAGCCACTGCGCAACCTGCTGGCCTGTTGTCGGCCATTACCGGTTTGCTCAAGCCAAAACAGCGTTTCAAGGGGCCGGGAGTGTTGCGTGGTCCTGGTGCCCTGGAGAGATCGGAAACGGCAGCCCCCTCCACCTGGTTCAATTGGAAATTATGGCGGGTCCCGTGGCTGTTCGTGATCTTCCTTAATTTCCTGCCCTGGAATGTTTCCCATGGGGTTGGCACGTCACTTCGAGAACAGATATTGGCTGCCACGATTGCCTTGCCCCTGGCTCTCAGCATCATTTTTCATGTCATGGGGTCCGTCCTGCTGACATTCATGGGTCAGCCAACCAAGCCCTTGTTTCGCTGGACCGTGCGTTTTTTCATCGTGATCAGCGTGGTGAGTGGAGGGGTTGGTTTCCTCGTGGTGCTGGTCCAGTGGGCGGTCTTCAACTGAACTGGCAAGTGCAAGTGTCCAACCCGGGTGCCTCTGCCTAGGCCAGTTCCGTGATCGTACCACTGACGATCGGGACCAGGCCGGTCTCGGTCATCATCAGCAGGGCACCCTGCTGATCGATTCCCTGGCAAACCCCGGTGACCTGGTGGTTTCCGGTGGAGACTTCCAGTGTGCGACCGGTCAGTTGGCAACGTTGCTGCCAGTCGGTTAACAGCGTCGTGTCATTGCAGGCGAGTCGACGCAGTTGCTGGTCCAGTTGCTGCAGGATACGGATCAGCACATCATCCAGGGAGAATTTCCTGCCAGTGGCATCGAACAAGGATGTGGCCGTGGAGGGTAGGGGAGCAGGAGCATCCTGGAAGGAGCAGTTGACGTTGATCCCGATCCCGATCACCAGCTTGCCTGCCGTTCCTTCCAGCAGGATGCCGCTGATCTTACGCTGATCCAGGAACACATCGTTGGGCCATTTGATCGTGAGGGCAGGGGATTCCAGGAATTCATCCAGGGCCAGGCAGAGGGCCAGTCCCGTGGTGAGTGATGCCCTGGGCCAGTCCTGCGGCTCGATTCCCAGGTCGGATGGATTGATGACCAGGGAAAAAGTCAGTGAGCCGGTGGCGGACCACCACTGGTGCGATCCGCGGCCGCGGCCAGCCGTTTGTTTAGCTGCCAGGACGAGCAGCGGGGTGACGAGAGTTTCTTCTGGGCAGGCGGCCAGGGCTGTCGTATTCGTCGAATCGACCGCTTCGTGGTATTGCACCTGTTGGACCAGGGTCTCGGCCACGACTCGTTCCAGGTCGAATGTGACGACAGGATCGGGGGACACGGCATCGAGTTCCTTGCGTGATTACGTGTCAAAAACCCTCGCCGCGAACATGGATTGGTCGTCGGCGAGGGTGTGTTGCAGCGGAGGGCAAGGGACTCGAACCCTCAACCCCTTGCGGGGCGCCTGATTTCGAATCAGGTTGCTAGCCAATTCGCATACCCTCCGGAATTCCC
>JAZADA010000215.1:0-5562 GCA_036124135.1 Planctomycetota bacterium
CGCTGTACGTTTGCTCGCCTTCGAAATCGTGAATCGCGGTGGCGACCGATTCCCCGGCTTTCTTGTCCGGGCAGACGCTGTCGACGTGATGGCCCACCATCAGCAGCATCTGGAATGGCACCATGGCCTCGTAGTCTTCCACGTAATCGCCTACCAGCATCAAGATGCGTTTGCTACTCACGACAGGGGCTCCCGGCTCGGGTGTTTGCTGTGGCCTGGCGGTCGCGAGCTTCACAAGCCCGGGGCCAGGTAAAGGCTATTTATACCGTTTTCACCAGTGCGAACAAGTTACCGGGTCGATTTGAAAGAGGCGATTAAAACTTGGGATGTTTCAGCCACGCTTCTCGTGAACCTGTTAGAATAGCCACCGTTACCTGGCAACGAAGAGTGATTAACAACGGCAAGGCAACGGACATGCAACAGAGTACCGATCGAATCCTGACCACGCACGTCGGCAGCCTGGCGAGACCTGACCACGTGCTGGAAGCTCTTTTCGCCAAGGAACGTGGCGAAGACTATGATACGGCGAAGTTTGCCGAACTGGTTCAGCAGGCCGTTGCAGATATCGTGCAGCAACAGGTATCGCTGGGAATCGACGTGGTCTGTGATGGAGAACAGAGCAAGTCCAGCTTCTTGACTTACATCGCAGAACGGCTGGCCGGATTTTCTCCCAGCGAAAAGGATGGAGAAGATTTGTGGGTCGAGTCCCGTGAGGCCATTGCGTTCCCGGAGTTCTATGCCATCCATCGTAAACTCCGCGAGGGACTGGTTGCGACACCCGTAAAGCTGGTCTGTACCGGCCCGGTGCAATACGTGGGCCAGGCAGCCCTGCAACGAGACATCGAGAACGTCAAGGCTGCTGCAGCCCGCCACCAGGCCCAGGAAGTCTTCATGACCGCGGTCTCGCCATCGGATGTCGAGGGCCAGCAACCCAACGAGTTTTATGGAAGCGAGGAAGAATACCTGTTTGCCATTGCAGACGCCATGCACGAGGAGTACCAGGCCATCGTGGATGCCGGTCTGCTCCTGCAGGTAGATGATCCGCGGCTGCTGACCTATTACATTTCCAGGCCAGACCTCGAGGTGGCCGACTGTCGGCGCTGGGCTGAGTTGCGTGTCGAGGCACTTAATCATGCCCTGCAGGGGATTCCGGCAGAACGGGTTCGCTTTCACACCTGCTACGGGATTAATATCGGTCCGCGTGTTCACGAGATGAATCTCGTTGACATGGTCGATATCATGCTGAAGGTAGAGGCAGGTGCCTACTCCTTCGAGGCAGGTAATCCACGCCATGAGCATGAATGGAAAGTCTGGGAAAACATCAAGGTGCCGGAAGGCAAGGTCCTGATTCCCGGAGTGATTTCTCATTCCACTCCCCTGGTAGAACATCCGCAACTGGTAGCGCAACGCTTGCAGCGATTTGCCCAGACCGTGGGACGTGAAAATGTCATGGCTGGCAGCGATTGTGGCTTTGCTTCCTTTGCGGCAACGGAACAGGAAATTCATCCCTCGATCGTGTGGGCCAAGTTTGCGGCCCTCGCCGAAGGGGCACGGCTGGCTTCCAGCGAATTGTGGTGATCCGGATTGAAATAGCCCCGCTCCGCTTCCAGTAGCTGAACCATGAAAATAAACAGGCACCTTGAACCACGGGTAGAACGTGGCAGGCGGATGGCCCACTGGCAGATCCTGTCGTGGTCCCTGCTGCTGCTTACAGGTGGCTTGCCGGTAACGTCCTGGGGGCAACCGGTCAGCGAGTTGGCCGTCACTCCGCAGGCGCTCGACTTTTTTGAAAAGCAAGTTCGTCCCCTGCTGGTCCGGCAGTGTTACGAATGTCACGGACCTGAGACAGACCAGGGAGAAGGAAAACTCCGCCTCGATTCGCGTGCTGCCATCTTACGCGGAGGTCAGTCAGGGCCCGCAGTAATCCCGGGGAAACCTGGCGAAAGCCTGTTGATCCATGCTGTTAACCACGATCCGGCAGTGGAATCGATGCCTCCCAGGCGTCGCCTGGACAATAAGGATGTTGCCACGCTGGTCCGCTGGGTGGAAATGAAAGCTCCCTGGCCCGGAGCAGCCCCGGCAGACGCCCAGCAGCGTCCCGAAGTAGCCGAGGCCACGCTGACCGATCGAGAACGGAGATTCTGGGCCTTCACGGCTCCTCGCGAACCAACGATTCCCACGGTAAAACGGCCAGCCTGGGTTCGCAGTCCGATCGATGCCCTCGTGCTGGAAAGGATCGAAAAAGCCGGCTTGAAACCGGCGCCCCTTGCAAATCGAGAGACCCTGATCCGCCGCGCCACGTTTGACCTGCATGGTTTGCCACCGACTCCCGACCAGGTAGCGGCTTTCGTCCGTGATCCCGCGCCCGATGCGTTTCGGAAACTTGTGGACCGCCTGCTCGAATCCCCTCGCTATGGAGAGAAGTGGGGACGCCATTGGATGGACGTGGCACGTTACTCCGACAGCAATGGCATGGATGACAATATTGCCTACACGGAGTCATGGCGGTACCGAGATTACGTGATCGCTGCGTTTAACGAGGACAAGCCATACGACCAGTTTGTGCGGGAGCAGATTGCTGGAGATATGATCGCCGATTGGGAGGCACCGAACCGCGCAGAATCACTGGTTGCCACGACGTTCCTGATGCTCGGTCCGAAGATGCCCAGTGCGGATGATCCAGTCAAGCAACAGCTGGATATCGTGGATGAACAACTCGACACCGTGGGAAGAGCTTTCATGGCGATGACGATTGGCTGTGCACGTTGTCATGCTCATAAGTTCGACCCGTTTTCCAGCCGGGATTATTATGCCCTGGCCGGTATCTTCAAGAGTACACGCTCCATGTTGGGGTACCGGGTTGATTCCAAGTTTAACCTGACTGCCCTGGGTAGCCTCGCAGAAAACAAGCTGCTCAGCCAACTGGAACAGCAAATGGATCTTGCCGATGATGTGCTGGTCAATGGGAACAAGGTCAACATGTCAGCTGCGGAACGCAAGCAGCATACCGATCAGTTGAATGCCGCTTACGCGGAAATGGAAAAGATTCCGGCCGCCATGGTCGTGGAAGAAGGACAGGTGGCCGATATGCCGGTGCTGCTGCGGGGTAATCACCTTACCCCGGCACGCCAGGTCGCTCGTGGGGTTCCCCGCATCCTGTCCACGGGGCTCCCGTTCAAGGTGTCTGCCGGGGAGAGTGGACGCCGTAACCTGGCCCATTGGCTGACCGACCCACGGCATTCCCTGACAGCCCGCGTGATGGTCAATCGTATCTGGTGCTGGCACATGGGAGCCGGGATCGTTCGGTCAGTTGATAACTTTGGGCGACTCGGGGAGCGTCCGGATAACCAGCCACTGCTCGATTGGCTGGCCTTGCGATTCATCGATTCCAATTGGTCCGTCAAGGAGATGCATCGCTTGATGATGAATACCAGTACGTACCAGATGAGTTCCCGGCCAGATCGCCAGGCCAGTCGCCAGGATCCGGACAACCGCCTGCTGTGGCGCATGAACCCGCGCCGACTGGAAGCAGAGGAAATCAGGGACTCCCTGTTAATGTTGGGTAATCACCTGGACCTGACCATGGGAGGGCGCATGCTGCCCGTACGGAATCACAAGATCATGAATACCAAGGAGATTGAATCCTGTAATGCAGTGCACGATCAGCCGCGTCGGACGGTTTACCTGCCGGTGATACGTAGTGGCCTGCACGAGTTCCTGAAAACCTTCGACTTCCCGGATCCCTCGGTACCCGTGGGGCAACGCAATGTAACGACGGTTGCTCCCCAGGCATTGTTCTTGATGAACAGTACGATGGCCCAGGAGTCCTGCCAGCGCATCGCCAGGATACTGCTGGCTCAACAGGGCATGAACTCCAGGCAGCGGATCCAGTATGCCTACCAGTGGATCCTGAACCGGTCTGCGAGCGATGCAGAGCTCAACCAGTGGTCCGGTTTCGTTCAGCAGCGCAAAAAACAGGTGATTGCAGCCAGGGTGCCGGCGGATCAACAGTTGCTGGAAACCTGGGTCTCCATCGTGCGAGTTTTCCTTTCCTCGAACGAGTTTATCTACGTCCAATGAAAACACGCGTCGACCTACCCCCGATCTCGCGCCGACATTTTGTTAGCCAACTAGGTGCAGGATTCGGTAGCCTTGCGCTTGGACCCATGCTGGCCAACAGCCAGTCCGTGGCAGCTGCGGGTACCCACTTTGCTCCCACCGCCAAGCGGGTCATCATGCTGTTTATGTTCGGTGGCCCGTCACACGTGGATACCTTTGACTACAAGCCGATGCTTAATCGTGACAGTGGTAAACAACTGCCCCGTTCCGCCTTGCCGCGTGTCCTGTCCTTCCCCCAGCAACTGGGCGGTTTACTTGGTAGTCCCTGGAGTTTCAGGCAGCACGGTGAAAGTGGTACCTGGGTCAGCGAATTGTTTCCCCACCTCGCCCAGGTTGTTGATGACCTGTGTGTTATTCGATCGATGCACTGTACAAATCCCAGGCACGGTGGCGCGGTCCTGGAATGGCATACCGGAAGCGATACATTCGTTCGGCCCAGCATGGGATCATGGATTACTTATGGACTGGGCAAGGAAAACGATAACCTGCCCGCCTATATCACGATCGACCAGGCAACGTCACAGGGAGGTGCGAATAACTTCGGCTCCGCCTTTCTTCCCGCCAGGTACCAGGGCACCGTTCTTGGTGGTGGGAAAAAAGCCAGCTTTCCCTTCATGGAAAGGCAAACCCGGGATCCCGCAGGGCAACGACTGGAACTGGATATGCTGGCGCGTCTGCAGCAGGGTACAGAGCCCTACGACAGTCAATTGGAGGCTCGTATTGCTTCCTTCGAACTGGCATTTCGTATGCAAATGGCCGCGCCCGAGGCGCTCGACCTGAGCCAGGAAACTGCCAGTACACGCGCCCTGTATGGACTTGACCAGCCAGCGACAGCCAGCTTCGCCGGCCAATGCCTGCTGGCCAGACGCTTTGCCGAGCGAGGTGTGCGTTTCGTTCAGTGTAATGCGAATGGTTGGGATGCTCATGGTGGGCTGCAGGCAAACCATGCTTCCCAGGCAGAAAAAGTTGACCAGCCAATAGCTGGCTTGATTGCTGATCTCAAACAACGCGGACTACTGGATGAAACACTTGTGGTCTGGGGAGGTGAATTCGGTCGGACTCCCGTTTCCCAAAATGCCGACGGGCGTGATCATAATCCGTGGGGATTCACCATGTGGATGGCTGGCGGTGGTGTCAAACCGGGTACGGTTTTCGGCCAAACCGATGAATACGGGTTCTATGCGGTTGAGGACAAAGTCCATTTTCACGATCTACATGCGACCATCCTGCACCTGCTCGGTTTAGATCATGACCGACTTACTTACCGTTATGCCGGCCGTGACTTCCGTTTGACCGATATTCATGGGCGTGTAGTGAAGGAAATTCTCTGTAGGTCGCCTGATCGGGGGTGATGGCCAGGGTTGAAATGAACCGCCCTGCGAATCGGTAAATCATTTACCCAACACTAGTTATGGAAATCTAAAGGCTTCGGGAACCACAGTT
>JAZADA010000216.1:0-8416 GCA_036124135.1 Planctomycetota bacterium
ATGCACATGAACGAACACGGTATCACGCTCCGTCATGGCAAGCACAAGGGTCGACTGATTCGCCCTGCCCGCTTTTACGCTGGCAAGAACGACCGGTCCCTCTGGCCAAAGCATTACACCAATGCCATCTACAGCGATGATGGAGGAACCACGTGGAAGACCAGCGATCCCTTTCCAGCTAACGGCACTGGTGAAGCCACCCTGGCCGAACTTTCCGACGGAACCATTTATTACAACTCCCGGCGTCACTGGGCACCGGAGGGGAAAAACCCTCGTCGCCGCTGGACTGCCACGAGCACCGATGGTGGCCACACATGGAAAGACCTGGTCTTCTGCGAGATCCTTCCGGATGGCCCCCAGAACACCAATTACGGCTGCATGGCTGGACTGACACGCCTCGCCGTCAAGGACCATGACATTTTGCTCTACAGCAACTGCGATAGCCCCAACGGTCGCGATCATGGCACGATCTGGGCCAGTTTTGATGGGGGCAAAACCTGGCCGATTAAACGCCTGCTCTACGAGGGACGCCATGCCTATTCCTCGCTCACCTCCGGTCGTCCGGGCACAACGACCGAGGGTTGGATCTACCTCCACTTCGAGGGTGGTCCCAAGGGAGGTTCGACCGTGGCCCGTTTCAACCTGGCCTGGGTACTGGATGGCAAACCAACGGGCAATGGACGCGTTCCAACAAATCTCTCTCGTTAGGTGCATTGCATAGAAACCAGCACATCCCCTCGCAGAGTCTCTAAGGAAAAACAGGTTGGCACGTGGCATGAATGGTGAAAAACAACTTCCCAGGGTCCTGCTGGGACTAACGATGCTGGCCAGCCTTTGTGCGGATACGGCTCGAGCACAACAGGCTCGGGATGACATCCGCTTATCCACGCTATCGTATCGTCCAGCGGTAACCATGGAGGCGGACCAGGACCCGATTCAAATCGGCAGCCACGCCACCACGCGATGTTACGACTGGGACCGGGATGGTGATTTAGATCTATTGGTAGGTGGTGGTAACGGCCGACTCTGGTTGTTCCGAAATACGTCAGGACGCCACCCCCCCACCTTTTCTGCCAGGGAGTCCATTACAGCTGGCCAACGGCAGCAATGGGGTACCTCCTACACGGGCCTGGCACTGGCCCAGGTCGTCGGAAGCCCGTTACTGGATCTACTGGTCTGTCATTCGGACAACCAGGTTTCCATACACGAGAACGTCGGACGGGCCAACCAGCCGCGATTCGCCGAAACGGCCTTGTCGATCACGGTCCAGAAAGGTTGCCAGGGACGATTTGACATCGGTGACTGGAATGGTGATGGCCTGCTGGACCTGGTAACGGGAGCCTTTGGCGGCAGGTTATCCTGGCACCCCAACCGGGGCAGCAAGGTCAAGCCTGTCTTTGGTCCCGGTGAGTCTTTTCATGACATCACGCGTGCCTACAATTCTCATCCACGCCTCCTCGATTTCGACCAGGATGGCCAACTGGATCTGCTCCTGGGTACCAACTGGGGCAGCGTCCTGCTGTTCCTGAACCAGGGAACCAGGGGCAAGCCTCTTTTAAACCAGGGCAAACCCCTGCTCTGGGCTGCCGACGGCAAGGGGCTGAACATCCGCTCGCTCAATAATGACGACACCACACCAGAGCTGGCAGACCTGGACGATGACCAGGTATTGGACCTGATCAGTGGTGGTAAGAATGGACGGGTCTTCCTGATGCCAGGTGTCAGTTACCGATCGCACCTGGCAGACTTTCGCGCCATTTTAAAGAAACACCACGAGGACCTGGGCCGTGTTCTCAAGGACAACCCGTTGATTCGGGACCAGCTCTTTGGTCTGCTTAACTCGTTACGCTCTGACATCGCCAGCAATCTTGTCCCCGCTTCCCTGCGAGAGGACCTGTTCCAACAACTGGCCGGACTGGCCACGGAACATGCTCGCTTCTTACACCGTCGACGATTTGACCTGGAAAAATCACCCGCATTACCGTTACTGGCAGCTCAATTCTGGGTCGTCCTGCTGGAAAGCCTGCCCGATTCTCCTGCACACCGCAAACAGGTCGCTCGCGCACTCAATTTCCAAGGTGGTTACCAGCAGCTCCTGGTCGACTTCGGCGTCCTGTTCATCGACAACAACACCGCCTCGGCGGAACAATTGACGGCCATGCACACCTTGATGACGTCGATTCCGGTCGCCGCCTGGGACGTTGAAACCATCACGGTTGCAGACTGGCTTGGACCAGCCATCAAGTCGCACCGTATCCAGTCACGTTCAGGAATTAACATCTTCGCCCTGCCGCTAGGAAGACCTGAAAACAGTTTTGCCGGGGATTCTCCCCGACGCGGCGTGACCGATGTATACCTGATTTGCCTGGCCCATGAACTGGCACATAACATGCTGGACACGGTAGGAAAACGCACGCGTCCGAAATTATATGAACGGAAATTTGAAAACCTCGACCAGGCTGCTGGTCCCGACGTGATCTATCAAAGGCCTCGCTCTCGTGGCCTCGACTGGTCGGCCACCAAGGCCAGGTTTCAAGCTGCTGGAAACTGGGATGGCGATGACAAGAGCTGGCCCACCGCCTGGAAAACTTACTTCGCTGGCAAACCGGTTTTCGACCGTGCTTACCTGCGCGGCAACGTACGATTCTTCCTGGACTCCCCCCAGGAAGCATTTGCCACCCTGGCCAATCAATATTTCACCGACAGCCAGCTGATGCTGGAATTCTCCAAGGCCCGCTGGAACGCTGGCCACCGATCCAATGTCAACCAGTTCCTGCTGATTGCAGATTACCTGAGCATGGGAACCAACCAAGCCCGATTCCATGTCGTGCAACCGGGTGGACGCATTACCGACATGCCCGTCCAACTTGTTCGTGACCGGTTAGGTCGCATCACGCAACTAAAATCTCCCACAACGCAGGCGATATTTTCCTACCAGGACGGCAACCTGGTTACCGGTTTCCAGTTGACGCCTTTCGCTGGCAAGCAGCCCTGAATGGCATGGATCCTGGCCATACCCGGCCCTTTCCCATCGACCGCTTACATCCGCTTCCTCCACCATTCAAAACGCAGGTGCTTTCATGCGACTCTTTTCCATCCCGGAACATCGAACGATTCCCCTGATCGCCTTGCTGACGGCCATCATGGGAACGCTGTTCTCCTTCCACGTCACGATGGCTGAACCAGGTGATGCCAAGAGCCTGCGCGTCGCGGAGACGATCCTGCTGTACCAGCGCAGTAGTGGTGGCTGGCCCAAGAACTATGACCGCGAAGACAAACTCTCTCAAAAGCAACGCGCAGCGATCCTCTCTGACAGAAACAAAAATGACACGATGATCGACAACGGGGCAACGCACCGGGAAATCCGCCTGCTTGCTGCTGCCTACGGGAAAACGCAAGACAAGCGTTTCCGAGACGCTGCCTTGCGAGGCATCGATTACTTGCTCAAAGGCCAGTACAAGAACGGCGGCTGGCCACAACGGTTCCCGGAACCCCAGGGCTATGCGAAGCACATCACGTTTAACGACGACGCCATGATTGGTGTCATGAGCCTGCTGCGTGACATCTCTGACGATCGACAAACATACTCTTTCGTTTCCAGAAAGACCCTCCTGGAATGTGCCGACGCCGTTGCTCGCGGGACCACTTGCATCCTGAAATGCCAAATCAAGGTCAACGGACAACTGACGGCATGGTGTGCCCAGCACGACGAGAACACTTTCCTGCCTCGCAAGGCACGCTCCTACGAACTGGCTTCACTTAGCGGTCATGAATCGGTTGGCATCGTTCGGTTCCTGATGCACATTGACCAGCCAAGTCCGGAAATCATCGAGTCGATCGAGGGGGCCGTACAATGGTTTGAGCAGTCCAAGCTGACCGGCATCAAGGAAGTTCGCGTTAAGGCTCCGGATAAGCCTGGCGGGTATGACAAGATCGTCGTCCAGGATGCCAAGGCCCCACCGCTGTGGGCCCGCTTTTATGACATCCAGAAGAACACCCCCATTTTTTGCAGTCGTGACGGTATCCCTCGTAAAACGATGGCCGAGATATCACACGAACGGCGAAACAACTATTCGTGGCTGGGCCAGTTTGCTCGCGACCTGTTTGCCAAGGACCTTCCTGCCTGGAAGAAACGCCTGGAACGTAATGAGAAATAACGATGAACATATTACCCACCTCTCGAATGACGCTGCTCCTCTTCCTCGGTTTCACCCCTGTCCTGCAGGCCGAGGACTGGCCTCAATGGTTAGGCCCACGACGCGATGCGGTCTGGAGAGAAGAAGGCATCATCGATAAGTTTCCCCTCAACGGTCCGCCCCTGCGCTGGAAAACCAAGCTGGGTGGGGGATATTCCGGGCCCGCCGTGGCAGCTGGTCGGGTGTTCGTCATGGATCGACAAACACCCGACACGAATCTTGCCGACGCGAAATTACTGCATGATGGTCCACCCCCGCGAAATATTAATTTCCTTCGCAAGCTGCTGCCCGGCAAGGAACGTGTCGTTTGCCTTAACGAGGCTGACGGTAAAATCCTCTGGGTTCACCAGTGGGATTGCCCCTACACGACCGTGGCGGCCTATGCGATCGGTCCACGAGCAACACCCACCGTCGACGGTGATCGTGTCTATGCACTGGGTGCCGAGGGAAACCTGGTGTGCCTGGGCGCCCAGGACGGTAACGTGATCTGGGAAAAGGACTTCAAGCAGTCTTACAAATTAAAAATCCCCGAGTGGGGAACCGCGGCGCCTCCGCTGGTCGATGGCAACAAGTTGATCTGCGTCGTGGGTGGCCAGGGCAGCACGTGCGTGGCCTTCGACAAGATGACCGGCAAGGAACTCTGGCGAAGCCTGTCGGCGGCCAAGCCAGGCTATTGCCCACCGGTGATTGCCTCGTTAGGTAGCAAGCGCCAGTTGCTCATCTGGCACAGCGAGGCCCTCGAGGCGCTTAATCCGGAAACTGGTCACGTCTACTGGTCAATTGCCATCAAGCCCACCTTTGGAATGTCTATCGGGCAACCCGTGGTGGAAGGAAATCGTGTTTATGTGATGAGTTACAGTCGCGTGTCAGCCTGCATCCAGGTCGCCGAGACCGGTACTGCTGCGGAGCTACTCTGGCGCGGGGATACCCGGCGAGGCATTGCCGGTGTTCATAACACGGCCTTCCTGCACGATGGACACATCTATGCCTGTGGCAACGGCGGTCGTTATGGATGCGCACGCCTACTCGATGGAGAAAAACTCTGGTCCACATTTACCCCGGCCGCCGGTGAGCGACCTGCTAGTTGGGCAAACGTTTTCACCGTTCGCAATGGCAATCGTTTTTTCCTGGCCAACGACCTCGGCGAGGTCATTATTGCCCGACTCAGCCCGAGTGGATACGAAGAAGTGAACCGATCCAAGTTGATTGATCCGACGCACCAGGTAGGGCGACGTTTATTGGTTTGGTCCCATCCGGCCTTTGCCAATCGCAGCATTTATCTTCGAAATGATCGAGAAATCCGCTGCTATAGCCTTGCCAACCCCAACCACTAGATAGGTGAATTCAGTCTCATTCACTACCTGGTTAAAGCGGCCTCCCATGCCTGTTGACTGTTGGTTTCGTAACTGCTGTGTAATCTTCGCTGATGTTTACACTAGCGGAAAATCACATATCGAGGAAAATAGCGTCTTTACTACATCCAAGGAGTTACGATGCAATCAGGTGAGATACTCCGCATGGCGGCTGCGGAAATTGGTGTCAAGAAGGTTTCCAGTGCACTGAATTTGTCGCCATCACTGATTTACCGCTGGTTCGAGCAAATGGATGATAAGAAGTCCGCTTCCACATCCAATCCTCTCTGGCGACTCGCACAAATCTATGAACTGACGGGCAATTTGAAACCCGTGGAATGGTTATGCGAAAGGGCTGATGGATTCTTTGTTTCCAATGGGGCAATCGATCTCAGTGAAAGTGACCATTCACTGAACCACACTCAGCAAATCGTCAAGGAATTTGGCGACCTGCTACATGCCATTTCCGAAGGACTCAACGAGGACCGGGTAGTCGACCATGAGGAAGCAGCTCGTATTCGCAAGGAGTGGGAAGATCTCAAGCGTGCCGGCGAAGCTTTCGTGATTACTGCAGAACGGAGAGCCGACGTCTAGGCATGTACAGCTTTTCATTCATCCTCGTACTATGCCTGGTTATCGCAGCAGCCATCTCGATTTTCACTGCATCCCTGGCCCTGACGATCGTCGTCTGGCTTATGCAGGACGATC
The DNA here is from genome assembly GCA_036124135.1 of Planctomycetota bacterium. Classification (GTDB taxonomy): domain Bacteria; phylum Planctomycetota; class Planctomycetia; order Pirellulales; family Pirellulaceae; genus JAZADA01. The sequence continues at coordinate 6,257 of JAZADA010000216.1, forward strand.
TATCCTTTGAGGATTTTGCTGACACTTTCAAGGTCTGCCTGGCATACAATGGCATCATCGTGGGAGCGGAGATCTTAACCTTCATTTTCATGTTCGGCGCGATCATTACCCTGGGAGGCTTCGGGACTTTCCTGGCCATGTTGGCCTGCCTGGGAGCCAGCATCTATTCAATTCGACTACTGATGTCCTGGGGGGGCTTCGATGTCTGGACCGCTCTCTTCGTAACGATCCTGGCGGGAATCGTCGAATGGTTCATTCTGAAGGGATCAATCAGCCTGTTGATGGGAATCCTCAGCTAGTCTGCTTTCGGAAAAGTGTGTCGCATGTCACCCGTCCGGTCAGCCATCTCTTTGCTCATCACGGCCACCGCAATTTCGCTAGTCCTGGCGCTGCTAACACTACTTATCATGGGAGATCTCCTGGGAACCTTCCTGGCCATGCTTATGCTGGCCCTGACGGTGGCACCGACTGCCATCCTGTCCATGATTGGCAACATGACGCTATGCAGTGAAAAAATTGCAATTCGTCCCCGTCGCCCGGCCATTGCCAGTATGATCCTCTTCCTGGTTGCCTTCCTGACACTTTTGGCACTGGGATTCATGGACGACGAGGAAAGCCGGGTAGCCACACGTTTTCTACGTCAGGGTGCCCTGGCCATGGTCGCCATCAGTCACCTCGTTTTCCTGGTATCGCTACAGCGATTATTACCTGCAGACACGGTCACACCGGCATTGCTTAAGACACGTGTTGCCGTTGCGATCTGTGGCTTGCTCACCTTGCTAACGTGGACTCCCCTGCTCTCGCTTGACTCGCCGGTCACACGATTTCTCCTGGCGCTCGCTACCAGCGGCTGGGGACTCAGTTACATCATGTTCCTGTGGCAAGTACGATCATCCTACTAAGGCCACGACGAGTGCAAACAGGTGATCCCACGGGCACCGCTACTGTGCTACGATAATCCCTGTTGATTCCTCTCCTCGCTTCACGGTACCGTTCATGCGACATGTGCTACTCACCATCCTGCTGGTACTTTCAGGTTACTCCCTGGCCGCTGCTGCCGATCGCCCCAATGTCCTGTTTCTCTCGGTCGACGACCTGAATGACTGGGTCGGTGCTGCAGCTGGTCATCCACAGGCCAAGACACCCAACATGGATCGGTTGATTGCTCGCAGTACGTTTTTCAGCAACGCACACTGTACGGCACCTGTCTGCTCTGCCTCGCGTCATTCCCTGCTCAGTGGCCTGCGCCCCTCGACCACCGGCTGGTACACCAACTCGTCCAAATCGATGAAACGTTACCAGCGAATCCTGGGTGAAACGATTCCGTTACCGACTCACTTCAAACGCAGTGGCTACCGCACGATGGCGGCCGGCAAGGTGTTCCACAAGGGAGTCACGGACATCGCTGACTACGATTACTGGGATGAAACGCGACCCAAGTACCGCTGGCCCAGGGAACTGGCGGCAAGGGGCCACGGCTACCAGGGCAAGTCAGGTGGCCACTTCCATCCCTTCCCTCCTGATGGCGGCGCCATCTACCAGAAGTATCAACGAGGTCTTTCCGGGCAATCACTCTGCTGGGGTGCGCTTGGCAAGAATGACATGCCTGTCGAGGGAATGCCGGATCAGCAGGTAGCCCGCTGGGCCGTGGAACGTTTGCAGAAAACGTATGACAAACCTTTCTTCATGGCCGTTGGTTTTGTCCGGCCCCACGTCCCTTTTACAGCCCCGAAACGATTCTTTGATCTTTATGACCTGGAGAAGATTGTCATGCCCAGGGTACCGGACCGTGAACTGGCTGACATCCCGCTGGTTGGCAAGGCCATGGCGCTGGGAACGCTGCCGGATGGAGACCACTGGAACGTACTGGATATTGGCTCACATTACTGGCCGGAAATGGTACGGGCTTACCTGGCCTGTGTCAGTTTTGCCGATCACCAGGTGGGATTGGTGCTGGACGCCCTGGATGCCAGTCCTCACGCGCGGAACACCATCGTGGTTCTCTGGTCTGATCACGGCCAACACCTTGGCGAAAACAAACACTGGCGCAAGCAATCGCTGTGGGAAGAATCGACTCGCGTACCACTTGCTTTCAGGCTACCAAGTAACAATAAAGGCCAACGCGTCGATGCGCCGGTCAGCCTGCTGGACATCTATCCC
>JAZADA010000217.1:0-2550 GCA_036124135.1 Planctomycetota bacterium
GTCAAACGGGCTCCCGCCACTAAGCTGTCCGGTTCATTCAGCAGCCAGGGCAACTGGCCATTCTGTAGCGAACCAGGTCTTTTACACTGGAAATGCACCACTATACTGGTGCATCATCCATGTACGGAAAGCTGGACAAAATCACGAAACATGGAAAAATGAACTATTCATACCGACTCATCATGAAGATTTGAACTTATTGGTCTCTGCTGGATTTCCTCACTTATGGCACACCGACGTAGCAGGCGACGACGTGCCCCAGGAAGGCAGCATCGGCGGCGATCTCCTGGCCAACACCAGGGCTGCCAATTTCGACCACGCAGCTTGTTGCTCGAGCCCCTGGAAGACCGACGGCTCCTGGCCGTTGATATCGTCTTTGATTACTCGCTCGACACGGTGGGTTTCTTTTCCGCCCAGGAACGCAAGGACGCCCTGGAACGTGCCGCCGAGGTTCTCGAAGCACGCCTTGAAGACGAGTTGACGGCGATCACGCCCGGCGGCAGCAACACCTGGACCGCTGTGATCTCGCACCCTGAAACCGGCAACCAGCACGACGTGGTGGATCTCACCATACCAGCCGACACATTGCTGGTCTTCGTCGGTGCCCGTAATATCTCGAACCTCGGTATCGGTGGACCTGGAGGTTACCAGGTCAGCGGGACCAGCCAGTTCGTGAATAACATGGTGACCCGTGGACAGAGTGGTATCGCCACGGGCTCCGGGGACTCTTCGACCAATACCGATTTCGCCCCCTGGGGTGGTAATGTTGTCTTCGATAGTGACGCCTCCTGGAACTACAGCACCGATCCGCCCGCCGCCGGCGTCAATGACTTTTATTCCGTTGCCGTCCATGAAATCGCGCACCTGCTGGGAATTGGAACATCGCATTCCTGGACCAACCAGATCAACGCATCCGGGCAGTTTGCCGGTACCCATTCCGTACAGGCTCATGGATCGCCTATCGCATTGGATCCCACGGATTCCCACTGGGCCAGCGGCACCGACAGTACCTTACCCGGTACGATTATAGTCCAGGAAACAGCCCTGGATCCAGAGATCACGGTAGGCACTCGCAAGGAACTCACCACGCTCGACTGGGCCGCACTCCAGGATGTCGGTTGGGAAGTCGCACCGGTTAGCTTCGCCCCCACGCTGGATAGTATCAGCGACTTCATCATCAACGACAACGCTTCCGAACGGGTCGTCAACCTGGCTGGTATCACGGCCGGCGCCGGTGAATCGCAGGTCATCCAGATCACGGCCAGCAGCAGTGATCCGAGCGTGGTGCCTAATCCCACCGTAACCTACACTTCCCCGGAAACCACCGGGACGCTCAGGTTCACACCCGTGGCAGACCAGAGTGGCACCTCCACAATCACCGTCACGCTGGAAGATGGCGGCGCTGACAACAACCTGGCTACAACGGCTGATAACGATACGTTCAGCCGGTCCTTCCTCGTGACCGTCAGCCTCTCCTTCGACATCACTTTTGACTATTCACTAGACAGTGCCGGTTTCTTTGCTGACCAGGCACGCAAGGATGCCCTGGAACGTGCCGCCAATGTGTTTGAAAACCGGCTGGAGGATAACCTGGCAGCCATCCAGCCCAGCGGCAGTAATACCTGGACGGCTGTCATTAATCATCCCGAAACAGGTAACACAGAAAACATCGTGGACCTGGTCATCCCCATCGATACCCTGACCGTCTTCGTCGGCTCACGCGTCATGTCCAACCTGGGTATTGGCGGCTCAGGCGGCTACCAGGTCAGTGGGACCAGCGCCTTTGTTAACACCATGAGCACCCGCGGACAAAGTGGTATCGCTACTGGTTCCGGAGATTCCTCGACGAATACTGATTTCGCCCCCTGGGGTGGCAGCCTGGCCTTCAGCCGTGATGCTTCCTGGAATTTCAGTACCGATGCACCCACAAGCGGCACCAACGATTTCTATTCCACCGCCATCCATGAACTGGCTCATCTGTTGGGCTTCGGACGCGCCGACTCCTGGGACAACCTGGTGAATGGATCTGATGAATTCGCAGGCACCTCCGCCGTGGCCGCACATGGATCCACGATTCCGCTCAGCGGCACGAAATCCCACTGGGCCAGCAGCACGACCAGTACCCTACCTGGCACCACCATCACGCAGGAAACGGCCATGGACCCAGGCCTGGCCGTCGGTACCCGCAAGGAATTCACAACCCTTGATTGGGCTGCACTCGACGATATCGGCTGGGAAGTTACCGCCCCCAACCAAGCCCCCACGCTCGATGCGATTGGCAACCTCTCCATCGCCGAGGATGCCGTACAGCAAACTGTTAACCTGGCAAGTATCGGCCCCGGCCCTGACGAAAGCGAGGCAGTCCGCATCACGGCCAGCAGCAGCAACCCTGGCCTCGTACCCGATCCCACCGTGAACTACACCAACGGGAATGCCACCGGTACGCTCACCTTCACACCCATGGCGGAACAAAATGGTACCGCCACGATCACTGTCACCGTCGAAGATGCCGGTGATGATGGCGACCTGAACGAGACCGATGACAACCTC
>JAZADA010000218.1:0-17789 GCA_036124135.1 Planctomycetota bacterium
CTCTACCAGGAATATCTCAAGGTCGACTTCACCCCCATCCTCATCAACAAGCTCCGGCCGCAACGACTCAAATCCGAGACCGACAAGCTTGCCCGAATCGCGGCGTTGATCACCAACATCGACGAGAACGTGGGGCGACTGTTCAGGAAACTTGACCGACTGGGGATCCGTGAAAACACCATCGTGATCTACCTGAACGATAATGGCCCCAACACGATGCGATACGTGGGCAACATGCGTGGCATGAAGGCGCATGTCGATGATGGCGGTATCCGTTCTCCGCTGTTGTTGCACTGGCCAGCAAAAGTAGCTGCCCGCAAAACGACCGACCGTCTCTGCGCACACATCGATCTGCTGCCCACGATACTCGATGCGTGTGACGTGAAGTTGCCCGCCAGCCACAAGGTGGATGGCAGAAGTTTTTTGCCGTTATTGACGGATGACAAGGCAGACTGGCCGACGCGGCAGGTGGTGCTGCAGACTCACCGGGGAAACGTACCGCAAAAGTTCCATCACTTTGCCCTTCATGAAGCACCCTGGAAACTGGTTCATCCAAGCGGGTTCGGCAAGGAGAGTTTTACGGGACCACCGCAGTTACAACTCTATCACCTGGGCAAAGATCCGCGGCAACAAAACGACGTTTCCAGGAAACACCCGGCAGTGTTCAAGCGACTGACCAGGAGCTACGAGGCCTGGTTCGCCGATGTCAGCTCGACACGGCCGGACAACTACGCTCCACCGCGTATCGTCATCGGTACGCAACACGAAAGAAGTTCTGTACTGACTCGCCAGGACTGGCGACACCAGTCCGGAAAACCTTGGGGACGCGACTCCAATGGATCCTGGCTACTGGAAGCCCTGGAACCGGGTACCTATAACGTCGAATTGATTTTCAAGGAAAATCATCCCGCTGGTAAAGCAACGATCACGGCTGGATCGGTCAAAGCCCAGGTCGATATCCCCGTGAACAAAACGCGTGGTCACTTTACGCAGATGAATCTACCTGCCGGCAAACTCACGTTCTCGGTCAACGTCGTCATGAACGGTAAAACACTGGGCCCACATCAAGTGATCCTGACACGGAAATAAACCCTGTTCGCCGCAGCTATCAAAGATGTCGGCCAAGCCGTGTGATTCGTGACCCTGTAGCCGACGACGGGGTTTACTTCAGTTCCTTGATGCGGACGTTTCGGTACCAGACCCGTTTGGCTTCATCCTGGAAACTGATATAGCCTTTCGTGGGCCGGTCCTTGATTGCCGATTTGCTGATCTGCAAATCGATGATCTGCTCCCCATTGAGAATCACCTGTAGTTGATCGTCCTTGACGGTGATGATGTAGCGATTCCACTGACCAGCTGGTTTCACCATGTTCTTACTGGGTGCCGCAGTACCAATCACACCGCCACAGTCATGGTTACCGACCTTCTTCTTACCGTGGGTATCAAGAATCTGCACTTCGAAACCACTTTTCACATGATTCTTCAGGTCACCAACCCGCATGAAGACACCTGAATTCCCCTTGGCATTGAACTTAAACTCCAGGTCAAGCACGAAGTTGCCATACTGTCGCTCGGTCGTCAGGTAATCCTGGTAACGCGTCCAGCCAGTTTCCCCCGCGCGCGGCTTGAGAGTGACGGACTGGTCTTTCTCGACGATCCAGTTGCCCGTCGTCTTCCAGCCGTCCAGGTTCTTGCCATTAAACAACGGCACAAATTTACCCGGGGCTTCGGCTAAAAGGCTGACCGGCAAACAAATCAGGGTCAGGTAGGCAACGTGAAATCGCAGGGTTCGAGGCATGACTTGCTCTCCTGGAAGTTCGTGGAAAACGTCAGATGATGTTTCCTGTTATGACCCCTCAGCAGTTACGCTGCAAGAGTGTGTCACGCGTTGCTTTCGCTTTCGGCAACCGTCGTCGAAACCCAGGGGGCAATATCGCACTTCCAGGTGACGTATCAGCCGGTCCACCGTCTTGAAACACCTAACCAGCTGATTGCAGCTAAACTCACTCTGCATGGAAGTCCAGCTTTCAACGAGGTTTCAAAACACAAAGTAGCGGCTGATAATAGTCTTTGATCAGAAGCTTGAATCCTGCCCGGATTATCTTATATTCTGTCAAAGTAAATACACTTGAACCCATCGGAAACGCTCGTGAAACATTTACTAGCCATCACGTTGTTTGCAGCCAGCATTGGCCTGGGTACCTGGGGCTACTTCGATTACCTGCAGGAAGCCCGGGACCGACGGGCAGGCCGGGAACCTTGGGTTATCTCGTCAGAAGGCCTGATCGTTGCCAGCCTCCTGTGCAGTGGCCTGGGCCTCTGGACCCTCTTCCGTGTTCCGCAACCAAAAGGATTCCAATCCATGAACATCCCTATCGATCCATCACTGGCCCATGCACTTCAGGATGCCTCACCCTCGGACCAGGCCAACGCGATCATCAACTACTTCATGGAACGAGGAGACTCAAACTACGAGGAAGACGTAACCCAGTTGGAACATGGCCTGCAATGCGCGCACCTGGCTCGGGAAAACAACGCCTCGTCAACACTCGTCGTAGCGGCACTGCTTCATGATATCGGTCACCTGCTGCTGGATGAAAACCAGGCCATCGAGGGATTCCTGACCGAGGATCTTTGTCACGAGACCATGGCCGCTGACTACCTGGTCGACTTCTTCGAGGAAGCGGTCCTGCAACCGATCCGGCTGCATGTCCCGGCGAAGCGATATCTTTGCTCGATCGACCCGACTTATCACGACGGACTTTCCCGCGCCTCGAAGATGAGCTATCAGCTACAGGGAGGTACGATGTCCGAGCAGGAACTGGAATTATTCCAGCAGCACGTCTACCTGGAAGATGCGCTGACCCTGCGGCGCTGGGATGACCTGGCCAAGGTCACCGGGAAAGACGTTGCGCCCCTGGAGAGTTATCGTGATGTCCTGACCGAGGTATTGGCAACTGGCCCGGCCTGAGCCAGCGACACTGAGCCAACGACACTGCCTGCACTATTCTTGCTTGCCAAAACAAAACAGGCGTGTTTCCGTGCGCAGGTAAACTCGACCACCACTGATCGCAGGCGAGGGGTAAATCGGCTCCTCGAACTGGGCAAAGGAGAGAATTTCCAGGCCTGGGTCGGCGGCGATCACCGTCACCTCTCCCCGGTCGCTGGCACAATAAATCTTGCCATCGCCCAGCACGGCTGAACCAAAATACTTGCCCCGGCCCGATCCCCGTACCGTCTTCACCGTTTTGCCGGTCTTCGCATCCAGGCAAGCCAGCAACCCACCATCGTTCACGAGGTAAAGGTGTCCCTGGTAATAGATCGGGGAGGACGTGCGCGGTATTGATTTACGGACATGCCACAGCAGGTTCGAGTCCGTGCGATCAAGGCCCTGCCCTCCTGGTTTAACGGCAATCATGCCATTGGTACAGGTACCCATCAACTCCTGGAGACTGGCATACTCCGTGGCGGACAAGACACCATCTTTCTCGGTATCAAAGGACGTAAAGAGTGATCGGAACAGCCCATCCGGCAACTCCGTCGCCATTAGCCGGGTATCCTTGTTCTTATCAAGTTGTGTAACCAGGTCCTCGAAACCGGGTTGAAATTCTCGCTTGGGTCCCGGGTTCGCACTGGCAACGAACAGCGTATCGTTGTCACCAATGACGGCCGTCGGATTGGCCACACAAGAAGTCCCCTGCACGAAGAACTCCGGCTTACCTGTTTGCAGGTCGTAAGCAGTCACCAGGCCCGATCCCGCCACGACCACGAACTTGCGGCTACCCTGTTTCCAGATCACTGGTGTGTTATAGCTACGATTGAACAAGTTACGCCTGGTATGCCAGGCAGTCTTACCTGTCTGCAAGTCGAAAGCAGCCAGGAAGGAATCGGTTTCATGGTCTTGCACCAGGATAACTTTACCATCTGCAATTACTGGAGAAGAGGTGGCTCCACGGCGATCATTGAAGGGGCCCATCTTGCGATGCCAAATCAATTTGCCAGTCGTGTCGTAGCAGAGCAGACCACTGGAACCAAAAAACACCACGATCCGCTTCCCGTCCGTCGCAGCGGATGGTGTCGCCAGGCGACCTTTCGGTTTCCGATCTGTCTTCTCGAGTTGATGAATAGGGGCAGACTTCTCCCAGGCCACCTGGCCATTGACCGTACTGATCGCCATGGTGACCAGCTGTTTATCTTCCCGCTCGGCAGTCAAGTAAATCCATTGGCCAAAGATCACCGGCGAAGAAACCCCGGAGAGAATCTCCTTGCTCCAGAGAACATTCTTGCCCGGAGTAATTTCAGCTGGCAACGCGATTTGTTCCTGGGAAATGCCCGATGCATTGGGACCGCGAAACTGGGGCCAGGGATCTGCCTGGAGCAGGCTGCAACAACCAACCAGGAGGCTGGTCAGGATCTGTGTTCTGCGACAATTCATTGGTAACTCGCGACAATCACGGAAACGGATATAGAGGTTGCCAAGCAGCTTAATCCAGCTTTTCACTGATCGCAACCGTGTGATATTGGGCATCGCACTGGCCACCGCTCGATCACCCTCTGTTTCTGTTCTATAATGAGAAACATGAAAATCACCACCCTTTTATTGGCACTCGTGTTAGGCCTACAAGGCCCGCAAACCTACAGCTGGAAAGAGCTGCTGCCGGCAATCCGCATGGTAGAAACGGGAGGGTCGCCCAACGGGGGCCTAGGAGCGATTGGGGATCGCGGCAATGCCCTGGGGCCCTACCAGATCTGGAACATCTACCACAAGGATGCCGCCACGCGAGACCGGTCACTCAACAACTATCGCCGCTGTCTCAATAGCAAGGATTACAGCGAACGCGTCATCAAGGCTTACATGAAACGATATGCCCAGGCAGCCAGCAAACGCCTGGACCAGGGGCAGGCCAGCTTGAAAGACCTTGAGACGGTGGCACGAATTCACAACGGGGGCCCCCGTGGAGCAACCAAGACATCTACCCAGAAATACTGGGCCAAGGTGCGATCCCACCTCAAGCAGTAACAACGAGAAAATCAATCCATGAAAACAAGCCACTCCCTGATCATCCTGGTGGCAAGCCTGGTACTCACCGTGACACCGCCAGGCGAAGCAGCAGAAACGAAACCCGCCACGCCACGCAGTCGTCAGTTTCGTCTTAATATCGGCGCCACCGTAAACCACTTACCGAAACGATCCACGGTGCGTGTCTGGTTACCGGTACCACCTTCCAATACGTCCCAGGCGGTTAAAGCATTAGCTCATAGCCTACCGGCTTCAGCCAGCTTGAATCGAGAACCCAAGTACGGCAACCAGGTTCTTTACTTTCAGAAGAAGGTCGGCAAATCCGGGTCCCTGGACTTCAACACGGTTTATGAAATCCGGCGACAGGAAGTTCGTGGCCTGGAACAAGCTCGTGACGACAAGAAGGTACTCTCTGCGAAAGAAAGAGAACTCTACCTGGCTGCCAATAAAAAAGTCCCGTTAACCGGCCAGCCAATAGAATTGCTCGCGCAACTCAACCTGGCCAAGGATAAGCCGCTTGCCCTGGCCCAGCAGTTATACGATCGTGTTGACGAGCATGTCCGCTATGACAAGTCAAAACCTGGCTATGGCAATGGTGACGTACTCTGGGTCTGCAACAGCAAGTCCGGGAACTGCACGGATTTCCACAGCCTGTTTATTTCTTTCGCCCGCAGCCAGTCCTTGCCCGCCAGCTTCGAAATTGGTTTTCCACTACCACCGCAACGTGGCCACGGAAAAATCAGTGGTTACCACTGCTGGGCCATGTTCCATATCGATTCGCGCGGTTGGATTCCCGTCGACATCTCAGAGGCAGACAAGGATCCTAAGCTAAAGGAATACTATTTTGGGAACCTGACTGAAAACCGGGTCACGTTTACCACGGGACGCGATATCAACCTCGTACCACGACAGGCTTCACCGCCGCTGAACTACTTCGTCTATCCTCACATCGAGGTGGACGGCAAGCCCTGGCCCCGGGAAAAGATCGAGCTGAAGTTCAGCTACCAGGATCGCTAAGCTTTCCGCCGCCTGTTGGTCCCCTGGTGCCTAGCCCGTCTCCGGGAGAAACGTGGGCATGGTCACACCCCTGGGCAGTGTGAACGACCCATGGGCCTGCGCAACATGCATCTCACAGTTCCGGGCACCCCAGCTATACAGTCGTTGAACCAGGTCTCCGCCGGCAACCGGGACCAGGAACACCGGCATCCGACCCGGATACTGGTTAAGTTCTGCATGGATCAGCGCCGCTGCCTGGTCCTCGCCACGGGCAACTCCTGGCCCCAGCATGTTAAACGCAGCGGCTCCACAGGAAACCAGGAAGCCATCGATTCCCGTCTCTCCTTCCACGACCGACACGTGCCAGAGCTGATCCGGGTTCTGGAGAAAATAGCGGTAGTCATTCATCCGGGTAATCCCACTGAGCTCCTGCTCGATCGCAGCCATCGCTTCCAGGTCACCCTCGTTGGCTGGTCGGACACGATGACCGGCCGGAGGCTCTACGGCCAACCCGCTCTCGGGAACCTGCAGGTACATGTCCTGGAAAGTACAGAAGGGGACAAAACCAGCCCGCGTGTAGAGTGAATAGGAGTCCAGGTTAAGACAGCTGGAAACCAATCGAACCGGTTTATCTTGAGCCTGGGCCAGTTCAATGATATGGGCCAGTAATGCCCGGGCGACACCGCGACCAAAATGATCAGGATGAGAATTCATGATCCCCAGCGAGACATGGGTTTCGCGCGGATGCACGAAACAAGACCCTATGACCTGCTGGCTTGAATCGTCAACCGCGACGATTGCCTGGCCTGGATCAAGTTGGTCGTAGACATCGATCATGACCCCCGTATCCAGTTCATCGCCAGTAAAGATCGCATCACGTCCAATCGACTCGTAGTACCGATTCGTAGAATGGAAAATCAGCCGGGCGACTTCCTCTCGATCAGCGGCGGTCATGGATCGCAATTGAAAACTCATGGCATCATCCCTGGAAAATCTCTTTGCGGGTCAAAACGACTGGTAGATCAATACCTGTCTCGCACCTGTTCAATGGCCCCAGCCTATCCCGGAACTAGTATAGGCGTTCGTCATATCGTTGGTAGCAGTATTATCCCGGGCCCAAGAATACTCCACCCACCAACGTACTCAAAGCACGTAAATCGAAGCTGCATTTATCTTGAACCCATCAATTAATGTCGATATCATGAGGGGATCATTCACTCATGCCTGGAGAACTTGGCCCATGTTGACCCTGTGGGGAAACCAGCACCGCTTTTGCGACCGCGTGAAGCGACGTGATTTCCTTAGTATTGGTTCGCTCGCCATGGGTGGACTGACACTTCCCGGTCTGCTGCGGGCTGAGGCAGCTGCCGGCATCGGTCAGTCCCACAAGGCGATCATCATGATCTACCTGACTGGTGGGCCACCCCACCAGGACATGCTCGATCTCAAGCCGGAAGCACCTGCGGAAATCCGGGGAGAATTCTCCCCCATTGCCACGAATGTACCGGGAATTCAAATCAGCGAATTGATGCCTCGCCTGGCAGGTATGATGGACAAGTTCATCCCGATTCGAACCCTGGTCGGTTCGGACGGACGCCATTCCTCCTTCCAGTGTGTCACGGGACATCGCTTTGCCAATCAACCCCAGGGTGGTTGGCCGGAAATTGGCTCGATCCTGTCCAAGGTCCATGGCCCTGTCAATCCATCGGTACCAGCCGCCATTGACCTTTCCATGAAAATGGAACATCTCCCCTACAACCTACCGGGCTCCGGGTTTCTCGGATCCGCCCATGCACCGTTCAAACCAACGGGACCCTCGCTGGCCGACATGGTCCTCAAGGGTGTGGAACTCAGCCGTTTTGACAATCGTCGGCAACTCCTTGGCAAACTGGACACAGCACGTCGACAACTGGACCAGCCTGGCCTGCCAGGGCAGTCAGATGCCTTCACCCAACGGGCCCTGGATGTCCTGACATCGAGTCGATTGGCCGATGCGTTGGATTTGGAGAAAGAGGATCCACGGATTCGTGCTCGCTATGGCAAGGATGATCCCAAGGTATTGCCGTATTCGAGCAAGGGTTACCAGGCCATCATGTCCAAGTTCCTGATGGCCCGACGACTGGTCGAAGCCGGTGCTCGCTGCGTAACCGTTTCCTATGCTGATTTCGATTGGCATGGATCCAACTTCACAAACGCGCGCAAAGTGGTGCCACTACTGGACCAGGGCCTGACCGCACTCGTCCAGGACCTGCATGAGCGGGGCCTGCAGGACGACGTGACCGTGGTCGTCTGGGGAGAATTCGGACGCACCCCCAAGATCAATAAATCTGCCGGACGTGACCACTGGTCCAAGGTCGCCTGTGGATTACTGGCCGGAGGTGGTATGCAAACCGGCCAAGTGATTGGTACCACAAATCATTACGCCGAAGAACCGGTCGATCGACCCGTTCACTTCCAGGAAGTCTTTGCCACGCTCTATCGCAACATGGGCATCGATCCCACGCGAACTACGGTCTCCGACCTGGGCGGGCGTCCTCGCTACCTGATGGAAGATTTTCGTCCCCTGCCAGAAGTCAGCTAGGCACGTTCAACAATCCTAGCGAAAAACCGGCAACTTCATCACGTGCAGGTACTTGGCTGCAAACAGGTACAGCTTGTCATCGACACGCCAGGTACTGATCAAGCCGTCACCACCGGGCCACTTGGCAAAGCCACGCGGATCCGGGGTAATCTTCACGAAATCGGTCGTGTAGCCGTAACGTATTTTCGGTACGTCGGCTCCCTTGCGACTCTCTGCCCAGACAACCAGGTACTTGCGTTTGCCGGCAGGGTCCTTACCCAAATACCCGATGAAGGCTGGCCGATAGATTCCCAGTTCTGCATCCTGGCCAGCTTTTGGACGAATCATCGGATTCTCCGGAAAGAGGTCCCATTTCCTGCCGTCCTGGGAACGAGCAAATCCCACACTACACGTTCCCTTCACGTCCGTGCCTCGCAGAAACGCCAACCATTCTCCGGTCGGCAACCTCTGGATCGAATGGTAAGAGGAGGTACCGGCCATCCATGGTTTCCTGGTCGTCGGAATTACCGGCATGATCTTCGGCACGTTGACCTTGTCAGGTCTCTCATCGGGGATAATCGTCCAGGTATGCGACGATAGGTCCGGAGTCGTGGCCAGTGCGGTCATCTGATTGCCTCCGCCAGGATAGGCTGGATTCTCTTCCCACAACCTGTGAAAGTGATTGTAGTAGTGGAAATACATGAACCACAGCTTTTCATCTTCATTCCAGACCACCGAGGGACTGGAAAAGTGTGACGGGTCACCAAGTTTCCCTGGAAAATGAGGATTCACCAGTACCAGGCTATGCTCCCGACCGGGGTCCAGTTTCTTTAACTTGTGATAGGGCCCCTCGATCGAGTCTCCAATCGCGCAACCGATTCCTGATGTTGGATCATGGTGCGCATAGTAGAGGTAGTACTTACCGTCCGGGTTCTTACCACGGTCATTGCGTACCATGGTCGGGTAACCCACGGTGTCGTCTTTCCTGGCCGCCTCGGTCCACGTGCTGTATTCCCAGGATTCCGAGCGGACCAGGATCTTCTTGCTGCTCACTACATCCAGTGGCAGGTTCCCTTTCATGTCAGACAGATCGACGCATTTCAGGTTATTATCCAACCGGCCGTCGTCCTGCCGAGATACCGGTGGCAACATCTTTCGCACGTACTGTTGATCGGGCAGGCTTAACCTGGCCAACGGAACCATGATCTCCTGCTTGTTCGCACGGCGCAGTACGACCTGGCCGTCACTGACACGTACAAAGACTGCTTCAATACTGAATTTCCCCGTGGCATCCTTCCAGGTACGTACCGGTTGAGGTGCCTGGGCAGCTGCAGACACCTGCAACGCCAACACGCCTACCAAGACTGCAACGACATGCCTGCGATACATCGTGAGTTCCCTCGTAGGTTAAGGTTTTTGATCCGGCACGATTACCCAGTTGGGAGTCGACCAGGCCAGGTGGCCATAGGCGGCCATCATGTTTCCCGGCAGGACCGGGGCATCCTGCTCCTGGGCAATCCTCCAGTAGTACCAGTGAGTACCACCGGTCAGCTTAGTATCACGGTAAGTCAACTTGATTTCACGTTGGCCGTTTCCGGAAAACTTCTGAATTTCTTTTCCATCTCGCACCAACACCGCCGAGACGATCGGCCGAGTGCCGATCGCTTGCAGGGTCAGTTCAACATGATCCTCCTGGATCGTGACATCCTGCCCCATGAAGGTTCCATTGGCTCGGGCGTCGACCAGGATACGAGAGCCATTGGTCGCAAAGCAGCGACGTTGGCGCAGCGCCTCGAAAATAGCTTCCACCGTCAGTTCGCGGGCATAGATTCCTGTCAGGGCACCACTGAGTCCCGGTGTGCGACGATGGCTGTCCCCGTTCGCAACGAAGCCCAGTCGCGCACCCGCCTTGAGTGGATCGTGAAACAGGTCGGGAACTCGGGCAATATAGTTTCGCCAACCGGACGTGAGTTCCATGCCAACCTCAACAGCATGCCCGGAGGGCCTGAACCGATCGTGCTGGGTAAACGTGATACCATGCGCCCGTTCCACGGCCCTGTTCAAGGCATCGATACTGTTACTCACTTCATGGTAACGTACGACCGGTCCTCCCGTCGGCGGGTAGACCACGGTGCGATGATTGGGAAACGACTTGTTCTGGTAAGGCCAGGTGTAGTTGGCCGGATCGGCATCTCCCACTCCGGCCAACCCTGGCACGCGCGACGTCCACTCGTAACCTGGCAGGGAGATAAACGTCGGTGGCCTGGTGAAACAGCTCGCAAAAAAGTTTCCGAGCACGTATTCATACTGCGTCAAAGGGACCTCGTAGATAAAATCATTGTTAGTAAAAACAACGACATCCAGGCGAGCACGATCCCGCGCATACACCATCAACTCGTCGTGTTCTCCTTCCGCATCCGCAGTCAATCCGCTGTGACAATGCATGTCCGCCCAATACAACTGGTAACGTTCCTGTCCAACCTGGACCTGGGCACGCTTCGTCATTTCCGAGGCCAATGGAAACGTCGTCGGCTTCCAACCGGTCCATTTTTCCTGGACCAGTGGCCTGGCCTGGGTCGGGTCAATCACCATCCGGTGATACACGCGACGTTTCTTTCGTGGCAGCTCTGATGCCACGGCAATCATCTTGTCCGATCCAGCGTGTTGGCCGTGGGCCAGGTGATAATCCAGACGCCCATGATGCAACAGCACCGGTTCCTGCCACTGGTCATCCTGGATCGTACGCCCCAGCAATTCACCAACGACACTGGGAGTCCGTCCGCGATGATCTGCCTTCCGTTCCCAGAGTAACCAGACAGACTTTCCTTTCTCAACAAGCATCGGCGCCGTCCGTCGTCCCAGGTAACCACCTGTTGCAACCGGTTGAGGTTCCACCTGCGCCATCAATCCCTGGGTTAACTCGGCACCGGCAGGCTTGCCGGATGCGTCACGAATCAATTTCCAGCCTTCGTCGGTCTGGCGAGCCACCCGCAGCGTATGCCACTGGCTGGCCACGCCGGGGCCCCCCATCACATCCACCTTGTCCAACCAGGCCACGAACCGCCCCTGGCTCGTGGACAGAGCCGTTGCTGAAAGTGCATGCCGATCCGCCCCTGACAGTCCCTGTACGGGACCCGTGTCCGGCAATACCTGCCGTCCCAGGACACCGTAACGCGAATTCGCATAACGATCCCAGAACAACCAGGTGTTACCGGTATCATCCGCATTCAAGTGGGGTCGAAACGCATCATGTAATGCCGAGGAAAAAGCCCGGATGGGTTTCCAGGAACCTCCCTGCCAAAGACGACCATAAATCCGGAAACGACCGGCCTCGAAACCACTCCAGGCCACCATCCAACGCTGTTCATCGACCCGCACAGCGGCCGGGTAAATAGCATCCTGCCCAACGCCAGAAACCGTGACGGCCGGCCGTGCTCCGTTCGCTTTAAACTCGCGCGATTGGATCGACCAGCGGTTACCGATCTTGCCTGACCAAACCACGCAAACATGGTCCTTACCCAGGCTGATCAAGCGGGGTGGACTATGAGCGACTCCCTGCTGGCTCACGATCTGTACGGAGCCCCTGGTACCGTCAGCCGCAACCCGCCGCAACAGAACCTGGTCGCGACTTTCCCGGTAGGCATGCCAGGCAATCCAGCTTGTACCATCGGCTTGAACGACAACTGCAGCATGCGAATCATAAGTCGCTCCTGCAGGATTAACTACAACATCAGCAACCCAGGTCGGTGCTGCCTCGCAGGCCAGCGGCAGAATGCTCGCTACCAACCAGGCCAACAACCAACTTGCTGGCTTCCACAATGTGTCACCCTTCCTGGTTTGAAATATCACAAACTCATCCTCCGCCCCATATCTTAACGCTTCAGGGAAACAGAAGAAAGCAGATCCCGGAACAACTCTCCCGTGGATTCAAGATGTCGTATCCTCTAGTCTACAATCGGTACCTGGCATCACTACTACCTGGAAGCCATCATGCATTACGCAATTCGTGGTCAATTTCAAATCGACAAGGCCGCTGAATTTCTGCAATTACTGACCGATGGCACGATCGCCAACCAGGAACCTGATGGCAAAGAAATCGTGGCCTCGATGAAACGCGCGTCAATCGATCATGCAGGTACCGTGCAGTGGAGCGAAGTCTGTTACTGCCCTACTCCCCTGGAACACGAACGAGCTACCGTCTACGATCGCTTTTTCAGTCAACTGGAAACATCCGTGATTGACAGCTACCAGGATTTTCCAGGAAAAGACTTCCTGGAGTTCCTCCAGACCCAAGCATCCTAGCGATCCCGGTTCGCACAGGCTGGCTGGTCCACCCGGGCCTCGCATGGTTTACAAGAGCAACGCATCGGCCAGGCCAACAAAATCATCCACCGTGACATCGGGAACCAAGGGTGAATCCTCATAGGGCACCTGCAGACGATTCACAAAAGCTGCTCGCAATCCACAGGCCCGGGCCCCCAGGACATCGAAAGAATTAGCTGACACCATCAGGCATTGCCCCACCTCAAGATCCAGGATCCGGGCCGTCCTGCGATAGACACTCGGATGAGGCTTGAATGATCCCATCACGTCTACCGAGATGATCTCATCAAATTCCACGCCAATCTGGTTTGCTACCAGGTGATCAAGAAAATGACGATTACCATTGGACAACACGACCAGCTGGTAGCGTTCTCCCAGTCGCTGCATGGCAGCACCTACCTCGGGAAACGGGAGCAGGTTCATCCAGGCTTCCATGAGCGTGTCAACTTCTCCGGGTGTCGTCGTCACCTGGTTTGCCTGCAACGTGTGTACCAGTGCCCGCCGGGCCGTTTCGAGGTACCCACTGTGCCCCAGCATCATGATCGTATCCTGGTATTGCTCGATCCGCTGTCGGGCACGCCACTGGTTCCAGAAACGGTCAGCTGGCACTGTCACGCCACGTGCCAGTAAAAATTCACCGATGGCCGGTGTAAGACTGCCTGCCAGGTCCAGTACCGTACCAAACACATCAAACGTCAGTGCCTTGATCTCTGCGAGTTCATTTTCCCTGGTAGACATCAAAATAAGCTCCTGGCTGAAGGTAACGTCATCCGCACCGGACGGCTTCCCTGGCAAGGGATATCAACCTAGCGATTTAACACAACTTTGCAATCTGCCACGGTCAAAAACGCTTTTCCCAGAGGCACTCGACGCCACGGCAAGGTACTACAATCATTAAATCCAGTTATCACCTGTCAACGATCCTGCCACATCAACGAGTTAATACTTGTTTCAGCAGTACCACACGTTAAGATCAAGTCTGATAACCGTGGGTACGAGAATTTCGCGGAACCCACTCCTGATTGCCGATGGGTACGAGGAAAATAATCATGCGTGCTGGCTGGACCATTCACAATCGCATCCTGGTTTGTTCGCTAGTTTGCATTCTCGCGGGCTGGATATCTGTTCCTGCCTGGGGTCGCTACATTCGTCCCCAGCTTGACCAGACCCCTGTCGAACGCCTGGTTGCCAATTTAAACGAGCAAATCAAGAAAGATCCCAAGAACGTCACGGCACGATTCAACCTGGCGCGTGTTCATGCCATGGCTTTTGCCTTGAAAACAGACCAGGCACAAACCATGAAAGGTAAGCCTGAACGTGGGGCCTGGTTTGGCTACGAACCCAAGCATATTCCCTTCGCTGTCACAGAGACCAAGGATCCTCGGAAAAAGGAACTGGCCGAGAAACAACTGGAACTTTCCATCCAGCAAGACCAGCAGGTTCTGAAACTCAAACCAGATCACCAGTCAGCGCAACTGGGATATGCCTGGTGCCTGCAACAGGCCGGTGAAACCAAAAAATCAATTGCCGCCTACCGGAAAACTGTCGACCTTGGGTGGAAAAAAGAAAAGTCCTTGCTGGCAGCCGGACTGGGTTGGCACAGCCTGGTCAAGGAAGCCTCTGAATACCTGATCCCTCTCCTGGATGCCAAGAAGGATCAGGCGGAAATCGCCAAGCTGGAGATGCGTGTCAAACACGTTCGCAAGATCCGTCGACCGGTGACGCCAATTGCAATTCCGCTGAAAGATGGCATGACCGCCGCCGACGTCAGTGCTCCGCACACCGCGGTCCACTTTGATGCGGACGGTTCAGGCGAACCTGCTTACTGGAACTGGATCAGCCGGGATGCTGGATGGCTCGTTTACGACCACCGACAGACGGGAAAAATCACCTCGGCACTGCAGTTATTTGGCAATGTCACCTTCTGGTGCTTTTGGGATCACGGCTACCAGGCATTGGCTTCGCTGGACAACGATCATGACGGTCGATTGGCCGGAGCAGAATTAACCGGGCTAGCCATCTGGCGAGACGTTAACCAAAACGGAATCAGCGAACCCGGTGAGGTGCGTCCGTTGGCTGACTGGAAGATTGTCTCCCTGTCCTGCCGCCATGAAATCGATCGTCAGCACCCGGACCGCATTCCGTTTTCCCCGCAGGGAATTAGCCTGGAAGACGGTCGCACCCGTCCCAGCTTTGATATTCTACTGCGAAAAATTCCCGGGAAAGCAAACTCTTCTTCCCGGCACCGCAGCAACTAGGCTGCGTCCAGGATACGATCTTTTTCTTCGCAAAGATCTTCCTTCAAGCGGTTGGCATTAACGACCGGTGACTCCAGGAATCGTTCGCCAGCACAATCATAGAAGAGCACACGATTATTATCCGTTTCCCAGATGGCGGTCAGCTTGACGCTGCGCGGCCCGTGGACACAGAAATACATGCCGCAAGGATCATTGAATCGAGTCAACAATCGTTCTGTCATCGTGAATTGCCCGACTTCCAGTTGTCCGTTGTTACACAGCGTTCCATTTACAAAATTTCGTAATTGATCAAGATCTTGAAGTTGCGGAGCCGGAGTGATCATATGTAGAGATACCTCACCAGGGAATAAAGAATGGGGGGGGAATTAATACTGGAGAAATCTCGCTCGCGTGTCACCACTAGAGGGGTTAGTCATCGATTCATGGGATTCGTTGATGACCACGAGGGTTTCTTGGGTAGTGATTTTTATCGGCACGCCATGCGATGAAAACACATGCTGTTTTTTGTCAACTTTCAGCGCACACTTCAAGAACGTTGATATGGCAACAACTTAACAGCACTAATTATTTTTGTACCGATCTCGTTGTGCAGTTCGTGATCTGCGCCTGTTAACACCTGCACCGGTTGTAACGCGTTCAATCAACGTTTGTTGATCATTATTGACCTTGTTGATGTTCCGAAAACATGACGCGTGACCCAACACAAGGTTACATTCAATGTTATCTCCTACAGGTGCTGCGTGTATCATTTTGACCACAGGAATTCGTTACCATGGGACCTCTAAATCCGAACTCCTTGAATACTCGAATGTTATCACGACACTAGGCAAGAATACGGGGTAACGCGACTCACGATTGCAAACCTGGAAACGAGTGCGTTCAAGGTTATGCTCACCTTCGTGTTTCGAACCGTTTCCCAAGAGGCTCTGCGTTACTGCGTTCCATATGATCAAAACAATCGAAACAGATCACAACTCAAACATGTGACGATGCGACAAATGGTGTTGTTTCTTTCAAGTCTATTTCACGTTCGACTCGATGTAATAAACACTGCTCAACGAACTGCCGACCAGGCACGTTAATTGAGACCTGTTTTCTTTACTGTTAATCATTACTCTCTGTCGCTGTCATGGATGCCGATCTCTTACCAGTACTTGCCGGTAAGAATCACGACAGACTTCTAACCTGGGGAGAATCGATTAGTGCGCAGCGATCAAAGTTTACGCAGTGTCATGAAACGGTACGTTACTCTAAGAACAACATTACAGCGATTGGAAGAAGAAGAAGCAGAAAACGAGCAGCACGACCACCAGGGTCCACGGGAACCAGTGGCTGAAAAGTAATCGGAAAGAATGGGCAGGCTGGTGGAAAAATCACCGCGAATCGTACAAGATGAGGGACCTCCTGGTCTCCTACTTCCTGTCTCCACCCGGTGAAAATCAGCATGAGCAGCTTGATGCGACCGATCCTGATGATCAGTTTCGTGCTACTCATTCCACTCATCCCATTTCTCCTTTTTGGAGACTTGCTTCAGCAATGGATCACGGTCCAGTTCTCGGTTCGTGACTCAGCATTGCTGATCATTGCCCTACTTTCCTCGGACATTTTCCTGCCGATTCCCTCGAGCGTGGTTTGCACGTTTGGCGGGGGAAAACTAGGGGTTTTCCAGGGCACACTGGTCGCTTGGCTGGGAATGAACCTGGGGGCTATCCTGGGATTCTGGCTGGCCCGCTCACTGGGCCAATCATTCGCTCTGAAGTTTTCGGAAGGGAAAGACCTGGACCGGGCCCGTCAACTCACCCAGCAGTGTGGCCCCAGTGTCCTGATCCTGTGTCGTGGCGTTCCGGTACTGGCGGAAGCCAGTGTGCTGCTGATGGGGATGCAGAAATTGAGCTGGCAACGTTTCCTGCTGCCGGTATTGCTGAGTAACCTAGGACTCGCAATTGCTTATTCCATATTCGGTGAAATCGCTGAACAACACCAGTGGTTACCACTGGCCCTGGCCGTCAGTATCGGACTACCCGTGATACTGGCAGCCCTCGTAAAATGGCGCTTTGAATCTCGCTTCCAGGAAGAAGAACAATCATGAATTCATCACAAGGCAACCTGCTACAACAGTTGGAGCCCAACGATCCCGAGGTGTTCGAGGTGCAAACCAAGGCCGAGGGACCATCCGGTGCGTTGCCGCTAACCGATGAAATGCTCACCAACTGGTCCAGTGGCGACCTGTTCGGATTGACCCAGAACGCCGGTATGGGCTGGACTCCCGAAGACCTGCTGGGACCGCAGTACCTGATTCTCAGTACCCAGGGAGGGGTGCGAAACGAGGATGGATCACCCACCGCGTTGGGCTATCACACCGGCCACTGGGAAGTCGGTTTACTGGTTCAGGCTGCTGCTCGACATTTGAAGCAACAAGGAGCTGTTCCATTTGCCGCCTACTGCTCGGATCCCTGCGATGGACGCACCCAGGGTACGACCGGCATGTTTGACAGCCTGCCCTATCGCAACGATGCCGCCATCGTGATGCGCCGCCTGATTCGTTCCTTGCCGACTCGGCAAGGTGTCCTGGGAGTGGCCACGTGTGACAAGGGATTACCCGCCATGATGTTGGCACTGGCCGGTTCCTCTT
>JAZADA010000219.1:0-12049 GCA_036124135.1 Planctomycetota bacterium
AAGAATCTTTTCATGGCTATTGCGATCGAATGCCCTGCGTGCGACGAATCTTTTAACGTCCCGGATAAGGCTGCGGGCAAGAAGGTCAAATGCCCTGCCTGTGGGAATATCAGCAGGACACCGGGACAAAAGAAAACGACGGGAACACCTGGCGAGTCACGCCTCAAGGTTGCTCAACGTCTCCCCGAAGATGGCGTAGACACCCCACCGTCCCCTCCCCCCATCACAC
Source organism: Planctomycetota bacterium (assembly GCA_036124135.1). GTDB lineage: Bacteria > Planctomycetota > Planctomycetia > Pirellulales > Pirellulaceae > JAZADA01. Next base: position 230 of record JAZADA010000219.1, read on the forward strand.
CGCCTCAACGCAAACCACCCGTTGCCAAGATCGAGGAGCAACCTTTCCACATCGTGTCCGACGACAAATCCAAGGTCAGTATCAATCAGGATGCGGACACCAGGAACTCCACCGGTGGAGAAAAGCGTAGTCGACGCAGGAAAACCTCGGCAGCCTGGTTATGGGGAACGATCATGGCAGGTGGAGCTACCGTGATCGGACTCGCTATTTTCGCTAACCATTTAAACAACCAAAAAATAGAAAAATCGCTCGCTGCAAAGAACTTAAATTCCGAGGCTAATCCAGCTGTTTCCCCGAAACAGCCCACTGCACCCGTGGACCAGAATAGCCAGGCCGGCAAGGTCAAGGAAACGGTTCCCTCGAATCAGGACGCTCCGCCAAATGACGAACCCTTTGCTCCTTTCAAGGAAGACAGTAAACCGATCGATGATCCCCTGATCAACCAATTCGAGAAAGCGGATAATCCGCTACCCGAGGAACCGGTTGATACGGGAGGGTTCACCCCGGACGCCGTCCAGGCCCTGTTCGAACAATGCCAGGAACTCCGCTGGAATCCAGAAACACTGGCGGACTATGCCAAGCTGCAGGGACTGGCCAAGCTGGTAACCGACTGCGGACGTGCGCAAGAGAGTGAAATCCTGGAAGCCGATCAGAAAGAAGAGATGCTGAAAGCCTCACTACGCGTGATGGATAGCCTGTCTACGATTGCCTGGCCTGACCCACTCCAGGTGACGCGCATCAACAAGCTGGCCGCCGAGGCCTTACAGAACCAGCAAGAGCTGGGAGTCTTCGCCTACAGCGAGGTCTACGTGCAGGCTGATGGCCAACTCGACGGAGCCAATATCATCTTCTTTAAATTGCCCGGAACAGATCAACACGTGGCCATCACGGTCAAGGAAAACAGCGGTGAGCTAACGCCCGGCACCCGCTGGTTGATCCTGGGAGAATTCAATTTCCAACGTGCTATCCAACTCATGGATAACAATACGGGCAATACCATTAAGGCGCCCCTGGTCACTGCCTATTACCTGGTCCAGGAACCCAAGTAACCCACATTTTTTCCGGGAAATCTATGCCGATGAGAAACTCTCTTCGATCCCTCCTGACTCTATCTATTGTTTTCAGCTTCACCTGGCCCTGCCTGGCCCAATTGCAACCGGTCAAGCTAAAAGGCGTCGTGGCAGGTGTCTCCCCCATGGGTGTCGTGATACGCAACGACAAGGATCAAATCATGTTGGCACTAACCAGCCCTGATCGTACAGAGGATGGAGTCAGGTACCGAGGAATCCCACAACCCGTCATTGAAGTCATCTCCCAGGAAAAGCCGGATTACCTGCAAACAGGCATGTGGGTTCGATTTCCCGCCCGGGTCCAGGCCAAGCGTCGTGTCGTGGAACCTGTCCAGGAAGTCACCGTGATCAGCGGCAACAAAATTACAGCCTTCGGTGTCTTGCCTTCCGAGTTACCGGACCTGCCGGAAGACAACGCCGATGCCCCTGCAGCCAAGGTTACGGACATCATCGACTCGCTGGTCGTTGGTCGAATTACTGCCGCGCGACGCAACGCAATCACGGTCGTCTTTCCAGATGGGAAATCTCTCAAGGCTGGACTGGCCAAGGACGTGGTTATCCAGGTCAAGGCAGCCAACCTCCAATTCGCCAAGGTGGGCTACCTGGTCGAAGCTGCCGGCATGATGGTCAAACCGAACAAGTTCTTTGCCACGGACTTAAAGATCACCAAACCAACGATCGAACCGCGCGCTATCAAACCCGGTGCACCGCCGATAGTCGACAAGAAACCTCAACCTGCACCTGGCCAAGTCGCCGACAAGGGAGAAAAGCCGGTGCCGTTACCTGCTCCAGCCGGCAAGCCAGATCCCTTCAAGATCGGCAAACCAGACAGTCCTGATCAGCCGACGGACAAGGCGTCCAAGGTGCGAGGAAAAATCCTCAAGATCAACTGACCTGATACACTCGAACACACTTTGTTACCGGCAGGGACTTCTCCGGTTATGGTCCTGTTGTCATCCCCGGCAACAACCTCAAGGTCGGTACCGCCACGGACACTACGTTTCCCTGGATCTCTCTTCGAAAGCAAACATGAACGCAATCCCCGTCCGGCTGCTGTTGATTCTTGCCAGCATGTTCTTTCATACCATCGTCTCCACGGCCCAGGACAGACCTCCTTTAGTTATCCAGGAAATGGTAACCATTACCGGAACCATTGAATCCGTTGCTGCAAGCAAACTGGTTGTCAGGGACGAGACAGGAAAAGCCCAAACGATTCGCATCCAGGAAACAGGCCAGGACGCGGTCCCCCTGGCCAGTGGCCAACGGTTACGTTTTCCCGCCCAGGTACGTATCACGGGCAAACTTCCCCTGGCCAGCCTGGAAGCGGGCCAGGTCCTGCGGTTTACAGGAATGCTTAATCGTCTGGGCAAGGCCAGTGGAAAGGTCACTGCGATCGACCTTGTCACCGATAAGGAAACTTCCAATCAATTGCGAGTCCTGCAAGCCGGGGAGGGCTCAAACGCTTATTCCACCTGTGAGATCACGGGAACGTTTGTACGTGCCATTAATGGCCGCGTGGTCGTAACCATACCCAAGGACAATGATTTCACGCGTCGGACAACCCTCTCATTTCCGACCGCAGAAAACCTACTGGTACAATTTTTCAGTAATGATTTTCACCGGGCTGCTTCCGGAGCCGAGGTGACAAAACTGATCGCTGCTCGTCTGAACACCGGGGATCTTGTTGCTAAAACATTAGAGGTAAAAGTCGGGTCAAAAACCACGAGCAAGCTCGACCTGGATACCAAGCTACTGGACAAGTATCGCCACCTTTCCGATGAACCCAAGAGTCCTCGCTTGATTCTTTCTGAACATTACCGTTTCATGACTGACGTCTCAGACCGGCAGGCCCAGATCATCCTCGACAAGCTGGAAACGATGGTCAAACTACTAACCAAGTATTTCGGCCGTGCACCAACAGGATTTGTTGATGGTTATATCGTGCACGATTTGAGCAAGTGGCCGGAAGGTTTATTGAAAGAGCCGGCCGGTATTGCCAAGATCCGTGCGCGGGCTGGCATTTGCTTTAATTCATCGCTGGGAAGCCAACGACGGGCTGAGTTATATTCCTGCGATGATCATGGCGTCATTCAGCACGAATGCACGCACGGATTTTGCCACCTGGCATTCGGGTCCACGGGACCGACATGGCTTGCCGAGGGAGTCGCTGAACTCGGGCAATACTGGAAGCTGGACCAACTGGCCGTGAATGCCAGTCCCAGTGTGATTTCTTACTTGCAGCGTGCCAAACCTAAAAGATCGTTATTGCAAATTGCCGTGCCAGGTCGAACGGCGGCTGGTGGCTGGCAAGACTACGCATGGCGCTGGGCGCTCTGCCACTTACTGGCCAATAATCCAAATTATGCTTCTCGCTTCAAGCCCCTGGCTATTGCTCTCATGGAAAAACGAGAAAGTGTCTCGTTTGCCTCCGTCTATGGCCCGGTCGCTAAACAGATTTCGTTCGAATATGACCTGTTCCTGCAGGACCTGGCCAGCGGCTATCGAACAGATCTCTGCGCCTGGCAATGGAACACGAAGTTCAAACCGTTAGCTGCAGAGAAAATCAGCAAGGTCAAGATCAAGGCCGCCTACGGTTGGCAAGCCAGTGGGTTGCAGTTGGAAAAAGGGGTTTCCTATGACTTGAAAACCACGGGCCAGTGGAAGATTGCACCGGGTGAAACTACCTATGATGCTGATGGTGACCAGGACGGGCGAGGACGATTACGGGGAATCATCTTCAATGATTACCAGCTGTCACGGCCAGTTCCTTTCGGATCCGAATCAACATTCATCGCTCCAGCAGACGGCCAGCTTTTCTTGCGCTGCCAGGATGATTGGTCCAGCCTGGATGACAACGCGGGAGAAATCACTGTCTATTTCCGTCGCACTCCGGGATAAACAATCACACCTGGCAATCTGTTACTTGCGCAAGAGCGCCTGCAACGTGAGCGCATGATCCGTCAGGATTCCATCGATCCCGATATCGCTGGCCACCTTCCAGTTGGCCACTTCTTCACCGGAGACCGTCTTGCCGGCAATAAAGACCCGTTTACCTTGCTGGTGGATACGGCGAACATCCATCGCATTGGGCAGGTACCGTACGTAGACCCAATCTGCCTGGGGGTCCTTGATGGAATCCTCCAGTTCCTGCGCATTATGAGCCACGTGCGCTATGTGCGATGACTTACTGGACTGGTAAAGCCGCCCTCGAACCCCGGCATCCGTGATCGTATTCCCTATAAAAAGAAGACGATCCAGTACGCTGTGGCGATTGGCCAGTTGGACCAGGTCCCGTTCCACCTGATCATCCTGCTGCTTGATATCAACTGCCACCAGTACCTCGGCTCGTGGATAGCGTGCCAGCAACTGAAATACTTCCTCGATGGTCGGGATCTTCTCCCCTTTAAACGTCGGTGAAAACCAGCTACCTGCATCCAGTTTCCTGAGTTCCGCCAGCGTAAACCGATTCACTGGTCCAGTGCCATTGGTCGTTCGATCCACCGTCTTGTCATGGATACAGACCAGTTGATCATCCTGGGTCCGACAGACATCCAGTTCGAATCCCAGTCGCAACTCAAGGCAGGCTCGAAAATTTGCCAGGGTATTCTCGGGGGCATGTCGCAACAGCCCTCGATGGGCCACCACCAGGGAACGGGGTGGAGCCGCCTGAACAGGCTGGCCCGCCACCAGCCCGAGGAAACCCAGTGTGAGCAACGAGATCCTGACAATACCCATGACCTGACCCTCTCCAATTTTGTTAAAACAGGAATCTATCCAGCGGCTGCGATAATAAAACTGCAGGCAACTGCAATCACACGAAAAAGCGGCTCGCCTTTCCATGGAAAAACGAGCCGCTTCATGGTTTCTTCATTCCAAGCTGGAATGCACCAGGCTATTTCAGGATCTTCGCCGTACTCTTGACGACCTTCTGAATGTCAGCCTTGGTAAGTGGCTTCTTACCAAAGGCCACGTTCGCCTTAACATTGCGACTTGACCACATCAAAACCGTCACATCCGCATCACGCGAAATACGGTAATTAGGTGGACCTTCTTCCGTCTGGAAAACCGTTAACGGAGTCTTGGTAATCTTGTGTTCTTTCGCCATGGCTTGAAGTTTCTTTTCAGCCGCTGCCGGGTCATCACCCAGGTAAACGACGAAAGCCTTCATGTTCTGGCTCGAGTTCTTGTTAACGGTATTGTCAATTTCCTTGACCAAACTGGCCAAGTCATCCGTGATCTTCCGTGTGAAAACGGTAACCACTGGATTGCGACCGTACCGTCAGCGATAGCACAACGACTTGCCCTTATTCGGACCAGTGCAATCTTTCACATTGAAAGCACCAGCAGAATCACCGACCTGCAAGCCGGATTTAACTTCTTCAGCCATCGTCGGCGCACTCATCAGTGCTGCTACGACAAGAGCAGAAGGAATCATGATGTTCCGCATACTCATCTCCTCACAAACGTAAATGTCCAAGGAACTTCGCATCGTGCATACAGCAGTCTGCTGGAGTTAGTCTAAATCCCCGTATAATCATGGTCAAGTAACAGCGACACCGCCCAGAAAAGACCAAGCCGTAAAAACTGCCTTTCCCACGGTTTTCAGCACTGATTAGATCGTTTTCCTGGCGATATCGACAGGCTCCAGGTCCGCAACGGTTTCCAGGATCTATACGAAAGCCGAGGCAACTATATTCGACAGTTGAACCAGACGCCAGGGCGCACGTGAACGGACAGCCGTTGTCAACAACATACAAAATCCATCCCGGTCTCGGTCTATCCAGAGCATCGTTCCCGTGGCGCCGGTATGCCCAAAGGCCTGGCGATCCAGTGAATCACTCCAGCTACCAGACGTTCCTGGATGATTCATTTGCCAACCCAATCCCCAGGGCAAGGTTCGCCGAGTGGACTCGGGTAAGTCCGGGTAATCGTCCAGGCGATTCGTCGTGGCCATCTCCACCATGGACGGTGACAGGATTCGAACTCCGTCATGAGTTCCCCCGTTAATCATCAGTTGACTTATCACGGCAAGATCCATCGGGGAACTGAAAACACCTCCCCAGGGGGCACCCAGTTCCTGCCAGTAACGACTGTTCCATCCCCACTGTCTCGAATCGCGACCAGGTGGTGTCTGCACACGCACCAGGCGTGCGCGATCCAATCCCCGGGATCCCAGTCCGATCGACTGCAGTCCCAACGGATCAAAGAGTTCTTTCTTAAGATACTCGTGGATCGTCATGCCACTGATACGCTGGATCAACTCGGCAACGACCAACGTTCCCATGCTCTGGTAGCTGTACTGGGTACCTGGAGGGAACCGCGGAACAGTATCTCGAATCGCTCCCTGGATGAATCGCTCCAGGGGAGCCTGTTGACGACGCAATTGATCATTGTCAGGCAACATGTCGGGCAACCCCGAGGTATGCGTGAACAGATGCTGAACGAGTGTTGTATCCTTATGGTGAGCCGCAAAATCCGGAATGTAACGCGCTACCGGATCGCTCAAGTTTAACTTGCCACGTTCTACCAGTTTCAAGGCGCCCAGGTAGGTCAATGGCTTGCTGATGGAAGCCAGCAGGAACATACCATCCTCGCGAATCGGCTCGGCGTCTGGCTCGGCACCCTGGCGACCAAAGAATCGCGGTTTAACCACCTTGCCTCCGCGACCGACCAGGATTGCCCCACCGGGTACTGGAGCATCCGCCCCGCGTGTCCAGGAATCGAGCAGATCATAGGCGACCTCCAGGCGTGCTTCGTCCAGGTCAATTGATTTGGCAGCTACCACTGGTAAATGAGCCATGATCGCATCACTCCTGATTCGTAGAACGAATTAGATTAAAACCCTGCTAATCGCAAACACCCGGCCCGAGAACTTGACAATGGCTCAGCAATCGAGCAGGCTACTTTTCATATTCTGAAGCAAGACCCTTCTCAATACAACGGATGCCATCCCCATGAGCCCTTTCTTACAGCCCCTGGGACGCCGACAACTCCTTCAATACGCAGGCTGCGCAACCGCGCTGAGCCAGCTAACCCCTGGCAAGCTCCTGGGGCAACAACCAGTTCCCCGGCCAAGAGTTGCGGCAATTTTCACCGAGTTTCGCTTTCGTAGTCACGCCTACAATATCCTGGAAAACTTCCTGCGTCCCTACCTGTTCCGTGGCAAACTGACAGATCCCGGCGTGGACCTGGTTTCTTTTTATGCCGACCAGTTTCCCGAGAATGACATGGCTCGTGAAGTGGCAAAACGTTTTGGGATCCCACTTTTCAAGACGATTGACGAGGCATTATGCCTGGGAGGCCGAGAACTGGCCGTGGACGCGGTGCTATCCATCGGCGAGCATGGCAACTACCCGGTCAACAAACGCGGACAACGGATGTATCCCCGAAAAGAATTTTTTGACCAATCCGTGGCCGTCATGAAACGCTCTGGACGTTTCGTACCCTTCTTCAACGACAAACACCTGTCTTACCGAGCTGACTGGTCGCAGGAAATGTTTGAAACCGCCCGCCGCCATAAGTTCCCCTTGATGGCTGGCAGTTCTGTGCCACTGGCCGATCGCCGACCCAATTTGGAATTACCGGCCGAGGCAGATATCGAAGAAGCTGTTTCCGTCCATGGGGGCGGTATCGAAACTTATGATTTCCACGCCCTGGAAGTGCTCCAGTCGATGATCGAATCACGACGCGGTGGAGAAAGCGGCGTGGCCCGAGTCGAATTATTGACGGGCGACGCCCTCCGACAAGCCCTCAAGGAAAAACGCTGGTCCATGGACCTGGTGAACGCCGCCATGGCAGCTGAACAGGGTGCCGGTCTTTCACGCCAGGCACGTCCCCAGAGTACGGGACCGCCGATCCGAGATTACCCGGTACCCCCCAAGCCGTACCGGATTGGACATGCCCTCTGCCTGACCTACCGTGATGGCTTACGCGCCACGGCACTGACCATCGGATCCAATTCCAATCGCTGGAACTTTGCCTGTCGCCTGAAGGGGAACAACCAACCCCAGGCAACTTCTTTCTACAATGGGCCCTGGGGGAACCGGTGCCTCTTCAAGGCCCTGTCACATGCCATCCAGTACCTCTTTATCCATCGCAAGGAACCCTATCCCGTACAGCGTACGCTGCTGGTCAGTAACGTCCTCGATGCTGCCATGACATCGCACGAGCAAGGCGGGAAACCTGTCACCACACCCTTGCTCAATACCCCCTACCAGCCGATTCCCTTTGAATCGTTACGAGAAAACGGCGAGAGCTGGAAACATATCACGCTCCAATCGCCGCAGCCTCCGCAGTTCGATCCGGGCGATGCACGCTGGATCAAGTAAGGATCCTGGCAAGCGTGCAGTGGTTCGCCTGTAGATCCGCTTAACGATCGGCCACCTTGTCCTGGTTGGCTTTCATCTTTTCCAGGATGCGACCATGCAACTGGTCTCGGGCCTGTCGCACCCGGGGATCCTTTGACTTCACGAGGTTTTTCGTTTCCGCCGGATCGGCTACCAGGTCGTACAGTTCATCTCGCTCGGGATCCATGAAATCACGGATCAACTTCCACTTTGCGGTCCGGTACATGCGCATGTGGGTCCGGGACTGGTGATGCGTCGAGTACTCGGCGTAAAAATCATTATCCCATCCGGGTACCTTGTTACCCTGCAGCAACGGCACGATGTTGCGACCGCGGACCTTGGCCTGCGCCGGCAACGTAACGCCCGCCATGGCCAGGATGCTGGGAAACCAGTCCAGGTTCGTCACGGTCTCGGTGACCGTGCTGCCCGGCTTGATCTTGCCAGGCCAACGAACCATCGTGGGAACCTTCACCGAGTTGTCGTACATGTTAGGACGCTGCCCACGCGGAATATTCTTGGTCGCCGGGGGAGGCATCTTGAGAACCCAGTGCCCATTCCCTTTATGCCAGATTCCATTGTGCCCCATACTGTAGCCGTGATCGGAACTAAAAATAACAATCGTCTTTTCGGTCAACTGCAACTCGTCCAGCAGTTTCAACAGGCGTCCCAGGTTACGGTCGACGCTGCGGACACTGGCCAGGTATTCACGGGTCATCCGTTTGACACGAGCAACATCCAGTTGAGGGTAATCCGGATTAGGAATCGGTGGATCAAGATTCTTGTAGGGAGCCATGTCTTCTTCGGCGACGGGCAGCCAACGCGTATGCGGCGCTCGCGTGTGCCAACAAAGCAGGAAAGGATTCTCATGATGCTCCTGGACATATTGCAACGCGTGATCGGCCAGGATGTCTGCCGTCAGCCCCTGGAACTTCTGTTGCTTACCGTCTTTTTCCAGGGTCGGATTGACTGTCGCCCAACCACCAGCACGGTGTCCCATGAAGTGCTGGAAACCGAAACGAGTTGGATGTTGGCTATCCAGTAATCCCAGGTGCCATTTCCCTACCAGGCCTGTCTGGTAACCTGCCTCTGCCAAAAGTCGTGGCCATACAGGCAAGGCAGAATCAAGTCCCAGCCTGGGTTCATTCCTCGGGTGAATCCAGTCGGTAATCCCCAGCTCACTACCGTACCGGCTGGTCATCAAGCTGGCTCTCGAGGGACTGCAGACTGGCGTGGTGGTAAAGGAATTCGGAAGATAAACACCTTCCTTGGCCAGGCGATCCATGTGTGGAGTCTTGGCCAGGGAGTTCCCGGAAGCACCCAGGGCCCAGGAGGCCTGGTCGTCAGTAAAGACAAAAATAATGTTCGGACGTTCTGCTGCGGACAGTGATGCCAGGGCCGCCAGCATCCAGGCCCCCACGAATAATCCGCACCAGGATCTGCGATGACACCACATCTTGAAGCCCTCCCCACGGTAATCTCGAAACCAGAAACGTCTTGGAACGAACCCTATTGTAGCTTTTCGAGGCCCCGCTGACGACAATGGGTGTCGACCCGGTGACCGCCTCCATTTAAAATAGATTTTCTATTGCCATCCCTGGATACATCCCTGCTTTACCATGTCCCACTTGCAAATCATCTCACTGTTCAAGAATAAGCCTGCCCAGCAATGGACTACGGCAGAGGTTCAGTTTGTCACCGATTACCTGCAGCAACATCCAGAGCTGATCGAGATGCTCGGCGGCCAGGCAGTCGTCGAGGACCAATTGGCCCAGGCAAATGATCCGGACGCTCCCGTCTCCAGTGAACCCGAAGATGACCAGGTGACCGTTGCGGCCAGCTACGATCCACCGGATCGACCCTGGATTTTCCGGATCACGGCGCTGCTGGTCCTGCTGCTAATCGGTTGGATTGGCTGGTTCGGACTCCAGCAGGCAGGTTTCGATTTCGCGAGCCTGATCGATCGTTCCGTCACCGAGAACGCATCCGAAGATCCGGATCCAGTTGTGAAACCGAAGCAGGAAGAATCATCGGCAAGTTCTCTTGATTTCACCTCGACAGACAGTGGTTGGAACGGCTGGGACATCAAGACAGCCAATGGATCAAAGGTTTCCTACCAACCCACCTGGACGTTCTCGGAACAGGGCAAGCCAACGTCACACATGGTTCCGATCACCCAGAAACAATCGACTACCTTTTCCATCACGCGGAGCATCAAGAAGGACGAGTGGTTGAAGCTGGACCTGAAAACAATCCAGCAGGGCGCCGCTTCCGGAAAGGTGGAGATCCGTATCAACGATGAGTTCTACAATGATATTCCGATTCCCGTTTCCGCGGAAAAAGAACCCTACCTGGTACCACTGCACGCATACCAGGAACAGCAATGCCACATCCAGTTAACTTTCACGCCAGGTGATGACCAGGAACAACTGCAATGGAATCGTTTACATTTCATCGAGCAACCTGCCAGGACCCAATGGCATCCCCTGGACATCGTCAGTATTCGTTCCCAGGCGGGAACAGCAATCCTGGCCGGAACAAACGGCATCATCACGGCAGAGCGCGGGGGCCCGGGAATCGAAACCTATGTCGCTCACGTAACCTCTTCGCTTCCTGACATCAGGGCCTTTCGGCTGGAAGCCTTTCCCGACGAGGATGGCTCACACACGAGGCCAGTGAGGGCTGGGAAATGGCACTATATGCAGACCAGCTTTGTGCTTTCCAGTTTCCGGGTCAAGACGGCAGCCACCGAACACAAAAAAATGAACGGGCGTTATGTCAAGCTGATGGCAACAGAGGACCGTTCTTACCTGAGCCTGGCCGAGGTCCAGGTATTCAGTGGTGATCAAAATGTTGCCCTGCAGGGAACAGCCTCCCAGAGCACACCCGACAATCGGATGGGTGCTGCGATGGCGATCGATAATCGACTGACCGCGGATGGGTATCGGGACAAGAACGGCAAGTACGCACGTTCCATGACCAGGACCCGGGGTAAGAAGGGAAGTGCCTGGTGGGAAGTGGACCTGGGGAAATCCTATGATATTGATCGTATCGTCATTCACAGCCCAACTGCCTATAGCATTCGCACCAGTCCTTTTCATGTGATGGTCCTGGACGCATCAAGGGATCCCGAAAATGACCTGGTCTGGGAATCCTCCCTGATCAGCCAGCCGCCATCTCCTTCATTGGAACTGATGGATTCGAACAGCCAGCCCGTGAAACTCACCGCCGCCCGTACCGACATGCTTGACCATGAAGACATGGTGGAAGAATCACTCCAGGGCACGCCCACGGGATGGAACCTTCCGGAAAGTTTTCGAAAACCTCAGCAGGCTATCTTCGCACTGGAAACATCAACGCCAACTGCGCCAGCAGGCTTTATGATTCACCTCGGGCATAGCATGCAT
>JAZADA010000220.1:0-13266 GCA_036124135.1 Planctomycetota bacterium
GGATCTGCTGGTCCATACCAGCCTGCGAGAAGGCCTGGCGCGCGCCTTGCCCCAGGCATTACTGGCCGGCAAACCGGTCATCAGCTACGACGTGGATGGGGCACGTGAAGTCGTCATCCCGGATGAAACAGGGATCCTTCTCGAGCCACGCAGCATCCAGCCCCTGGCCGCTGCTATCACGGAACTGGCTAACGATGAAACACGCCGACAAAGGCTGGGCAGGGCGGGGCAACAAAACTCTCGACAGAGATTCTGTCACGAAGAGATGACCCGGCAAATCCGCCAACTGTACCAACAGGTTCTGGATTCCTAGGGAAGCCATGCAACGCTCACACGGACGCTCTTCCGCACTTTCACACATTGAGTTAGACTGGAACAAAGTCATTGAATCATGGACCCTAGTGAGTAACACTCGTGGCAGGCAGTCGTAATTTTCTCGGACCGTTTCGCACCGTGAGACTCATTCGCGCTGGACAAACCTGCCAGGTCTGGGAAGCGGTTGACGAACGATCGAAGGAACGTGTTGCACTCAAGGCGTTGCAACCTGAGAAACGCAGCGACAAGACAGAAATTGCCTACCTGAAACATGAGTATGCCGTGGCCAATAGTTTTGACCACGAGAATATCATTCGCATCGATGGATTCTACACGGATCGCTCTGTTCCCTTCCTGGCCATGGAATTTAATAGCGGCAAAAATGTCAAAATACAAATCCGGCAAAACTTCGAGCAGATCCTCTACTTCTCCAAGACGATCATCGAAACCGCTGCCCAGGGCCTGGCCTACCTGAATCAACAGGGCTGGTTACACTGTGACATCAAACCAGATAACCTGCTTATTGCCGAAAACGGAGCGGCCAAGGTTATCGACTTTGCCATTTCCCAGAAGATCCGCTCGGGGCTAAGTAAGCTGTTTGGAGGAAAGCGATCCAAGCAAACCCAGGGTACCCGCAGTTACATGTCGCCAGAACAAATCCGGGGACAGGGATTGAGCGAGGAATCAGACATCTACAGTTTTGGCTGTACAATCTTTGAAATCCTAACCAAGAAACCTCCTTTTACAGCTGCCACACCCGATGAATTACTGATGAAACACCTGCGCAGTTCAGCACCACTCGCCTCCACGGTAAACTCCAATGTCACGGCAGAACTCAGTGAACTAATTCGGGGAATGATGTCGAAAAAGAAAGAGAAGCGACCCAGTTCCTTTGAAGAATTCCTCAACCTTTTTCGCGCTATCCGACCTTTTCGAGTCGCACCCAGGCTACCCAGCCAGGAAACCGACGAAAAGTAGCTCCCAGAAAACCAACATACCTCCTCGAATCGAGACACCTTCCAATGAACAACTCCGGCCCAGGACTGACGTTCGAACAACCGATCTTTGATCTCGAAGTTGAGCTCGCCCAACTCCAGGAGCGTGATGACGGAAGCTCAAGCGTCAAGGATTCCATTCGCAACCTGAAAAATCAAATCGCAGACACCACCAAGGAGATCTATGAAAACCTGACTGCCTGGCAAACCGTCCAGGTTGCTCGCCACCCGGAGCGGCCGCACACTCCGGACTACCTGTCGCTGGCCTTCGACGAATTTGTCGAATTGCACGGAGACCGACATTTCGGTGACGATCGAGCTATCCTGACCGGGTTCGCTAAAATTGGTGACCACAAGTGCATGGTGGTCGGTCACCAAAAAGGCAAGAATCTTAAGGAGCGAACAGCTTGCTCCTTCGGCTGTGCACATCCGGAAGGATACCGCAAGGCACTTTCAAAGATGAAACTGGCCGCCAAGTTTGGCCTGCCCGTCATTACTTTCATCGACACACCCGGTGCCTATCCCGGAATCGGTGCCGAGGAACGTGGCCAGGCCTGGGTCATCGCCGAAAACATGTATGCCATGTCACAACTCAGGACCCCGATTATCTGTGTCGTCATCGGGGAGGGGGGTAGCGGTGGAGCACTCGGCATCGGCGTCGGTGATCGCATCGCCATGTTCGAACATTCCTATTACTCGGTGATCAGTCCTGAAGGCTGCGCAGGCATCCTGTGGAAAAGTCACGCCCACGCGGAAGATGCTGCTAACGCCCTGAAGTTCACGTCGAAAAACCTTTCCCGCCTGGACATCGTCGACCATATCATTACAGAACCTCTCGGCGGAGCACACCGTGACCACCATCGAACGGCCGCCCAACTGAAACTCTTCCTTTCCAAAACACTTCGCGAACTCTCCCAGGTGCCAACAGACGAACTTGTCCAGAATCGGTACGAAAAGTTCCGTCGCATGGGAGTTTTCTTCGAGGGATCGTCCCTGGCCACGGATACGGAATAAACGGCCAACTCGAACGATTCGTAACCCACCAGGCCGGGCAGGGGAGTGCTCTCGTAAACCAGCTCTCCTCAATCGACCAGCAAAGCTCTTGTCATGCGTGTCCAGCCTTACCCTGGAACCATGAAATCTTGACCTGGACCTGCTTGCCATTCTCCGGTGCAATGTTGCCGGTCCAGCGTTGCTGAACATTGACAACCAAGCACACCCTGCCGGCGGACTGACCGGTTGGCAGGATCTCGCCCAGCGAAATACTCTCGCAGTTACCCGGGGGTCTGATCTGGATTGCCTCTGAAAACGGCCTCGACGTCCATCCGGCAACTGCAAAAGAACGCCTGCAGGGCGTTTTCACTTGTTTAACCACTTCCCCGAGAAGCGGGGAACAACGTCCGATAATGTTTCTTATGTTCGGTTGGCCACCCTTGTTTTCAAGGGGTTTGCTCGAACATCGCTAACGCGTCGCGGCATCCGCTTCTGAGCCGTCTGCTGTCCTGACCTCGTCACCAGGCGTCGATTCCTCGGAGCCCCCTGCTGACGTGTTCAAATCCGGTACCAAACCAGGCTCCTGGCGAACATCGCCATCCAGTTGATCAATGAACGGATGCAATACCTGGTGAATCTCCTCGGGCATCAGCGTATGAGATCGATCCAGCAAGACCGCAATGTAATAACCGGACCGTGAGCCCACGATCGCTTCTCGCGTATGATCACCCAGTAACGTGATAGAAAACAAGGTGGCAATCACACAAACCAACACACCATTAAAACAACCAAACAAGGCTCCAATCTGGCTGTCAAATTCCGTTAATTTAACCCGGTCAATCATGTGTGAAACCAGTCGAAACAGCAACCAGATCGCCAGTGAACAACCAATGTACAGAATCAGCATGGCCAGGAAAATATTCCAGGGATATCCCGTGCTGATCATCTCGGAAACAGGAACTCGAAAACGGTAAGCGACCACGTAGCTGACGAAGACGGCTGACAGCGAGGCGACTTGCCAGGCCATTCCTTTCCAGGACCCGTACAGCGTCATCAGGACGACGACCGAGATCATCAATAAATCATAAAGTTCCATGTCTTTCAGCTCCGGTCATGCATTGACCACCGGACGATTTTCCGGGCCGAAATTATAGCGTTCTAACGGATCTCCACGAAGAGCAATCGAGCCAGAAGACCTCGGTTTTTCGGACCGGCATCGGTAGGCGATATCGTCGGAACCACCAATCCCCGGTAATTCCAGAGTGACTTTGCTCTTGGAAATCCAGGATCTCATCGATTACAGTTTCCCCGCTGTAATCGCCGCCTTGCAAGACCGGCACGAGCAGCAACCCACGGGAGAACCAATGGCAAGCTATCGAACGCACCTGGCCACCAGCACCGCCGTTGGCGCTGGATATGCCACGACCGGATATGCAGTCGGGCTGCCCCTTTCAACATGTGCGCTCGCGGGCGGACTTTGCAGCCTGGCTGGAATCCTCCCCGACCTGGACAGCAAGAGTGGCATCCCGGTTCGCGAAGCAGTCTCGCTAACGGCAGCCGTGGTACCCCTGCTCATGGTCGATCGCTTCCTGCTCATGGGGTGGTCTCACGAAATGATCGTTCTCGTCGGCGGCCTAATCTACCTGGCCATCCGTTTTGGGATGGTCGAGATCTTTCGACGCTACACGGTACATCGTGGCATGTGGCACAGTATCCCTGCAGCGTTGATTGCCGGGACTGTCACGTTCCTGATCTGTGGCTGCCCAGAAATTCACCTTCGCTGGTACAAGGCCGGTGCGGTCTTTACCGGGTACCTGGCACACCTGGTGCTGGATGAGCTGTGCAGCATCGAGTGGAATTCCGGGCGGATTCGATTCAAGAAATCTTTTGGCACCGCCTGCAAGCTCTGGAGCCGTCGCAACCTGTGGGCCAACATCTCTACCTATGGCAAGCTGGGGCTCTTCATCCTGCTGGCGATCGGTGACCCGCTCGTTGCCCACAAGCTTCCCCAGCAGGATACCGAGTACGCACGTACCGCCAGGCAACTACTGGAAGATGCCGTCAAGCAGAGCGATAAGCTGATTCGCTAGGAAGCACGATCTACCAACTCTCGATCACAAGGGTGACCGGTCCATCATTCACGAGATGTACCTGCATCTTGGCCCCGAAGCGTCCGGTCTCAGCGGTCACACCCCGGCCCCGCACCTCATCCACGAAACGTTCGTACAGTGGCTCTGCCACCTCGGGGTCAGCCGCCTGCACAAAGCTGGGACGCCTCCCCTTGCGACAATCTCCCCAGAGCGTGAACTGGCTGATCACAAGCATCTGCCCGTGGATGTCCAGCAACGAGCGATTCATCTTGTCCTGGTCATCCGCAAAGACACGCAGGTTAACAATCTTATCAACCAGCTGGATTACCTCGGCGGGAGTATCTGAGTGTCCAACCCCGAGCAACACCAACAGCCCCGGGCCAATCGCTCCCACTGTTTTACTATCGACCTCCACGCTGGCCTCGGCGACACGCTGCACACAAACTCGCATGACCTTTGCTCCTCACGATGGCTAGTTCCGTGGAAACCTGCGATTGGACATCTGGTTATCCGGAAACTTCCTGCTGGCCTGTAGCCACATCCAGATTTTGATTTGCTCGGATTGCATTCACCTGATCCAGGATTTCCTGGATGACCACGAAGTTCTTACCAACCGTTCCTACCTGTACCCAGAACGCCCAGCCGATAGCCGCTGTCCCCAGGATTGCAGCCATGAAATGGGGTACGACCCATTCAGCAGACGTGCCCCCATTAGCACCCGGATCTGCAGCAGCTCCTGCACAGATAATACCCAGCATCACGAAGACGCCCCCCAGGGCCCACGGGTAAGTCAATCGTTTGAGGGCTCGACTTCTCTCGTAAAGGCTGGCATCCAGGTCATATTCCTCTACCACTTCCCGACACCAACGCGTGGTGCCAATGAAATAGGTGACCGAGACACTATTAACCAGGACCGTAACTAGGGAAGCGAGCACACCCAGCAGGAAATGAATCGTTTGCAAGTCGCGAACCGCGATGAACGTCTTGCCCAACAGGGCCTGCTCCTGAGACTTTTTCTCGAACCTGGATTCCGCTTCCTGCAGGGCTGCCTCGGCCGCCCTGTACCGGACTACTGACTGCTCCTCCGCTTCGGTCAAGGGTCGGTCGTCATCCGGATCCACCCTGCCCATTTCAGCTTGACGAGCTGCTCGTAATTCATGCTTGCGAATATTGACTATTTTCTTCAGCTGATCGGTTTCTTTTTTCATTATGACCCGCTGCTGAACCAGCAGGTTCCAGTCACCAATACAATATCCCAGGATGATATTGCTGACTAACAAGGCCAGGGCAAAGACCACCAGTACCGAATAGATACGCGCCACGGAACCAACCTACATACTAAAACCAACCGAAAACATCTCCATGTGCGTGCCAGGAGAACGCGAGGTCAGTGTAGACGGTGCCAGGTAGATCAGTCCAGCCCGGGCGAGGTCCACTATGGAAGTTCGCGTGTGCGAGCTAGAATAAAATCATGACCAAGCCACGCATTGCGATCACCATGGGGGACCCGGCCGGAGTCGGCCCGGAAACCATCGCCGCCCTGTGGGCAGAGCCAACCTTTCACCAGGACTGCCAGGGACTGGTCGTGGGCAACGTGGCCGTCATGCAGCGGGCGATTTCCTTGATCGGCGGTTCCATCGAGGTAAAAGAAGTCCATTCGACACAGCAACAAGCGCCCTCCCCTACCCTGATGCCACTGATCACCGCTGGCCCGGGAGATGCCGAAGACGTACCGGCTGCCACGATTGATCCACGTGGCGGGCAAGCCGCTTACGATGCCCTGCTGGTGGCCGTCGAACTGGCCCTGCGTGGTGACGTGGATGCGATTACCACGGCGCCACTCAACAAGGCAGCACTGGCTGCAGCCGGATTGCCTTACCCAGGACACACCGAGTTACTAGCGCACCTGTGCAATGCACCCGATGCTGTCATGATGCTCTACCTGCCACCCGGAAACCAGATCCGTGGCAGCGTTGGCCTGGGCGTAACTCACACGACCCTCCACACCCCCCTGGCCCAGGTCAGTTCCCAGTTGAAGGCAGAACGCATTGCCACCGTAACCCAACTGACGCATGACTTGATGGAACAGCTACTGGCGACCACGGGGCACGAGGAACCACCACGACTGGGCGTGGCAGCGTTTAACCCTCATGCCGGAGAACAGGGGCTTTTCGGAAACGAAGAACAGCAAGTGATCGAGCCAGCTGTTACCCAGCTCAAGGAAGCCGGAATGGACGTAACGGGCCCCCTGCCAGCGGACACCCTGATGGTACGGGCCGCCGATGGTGATTTCGATGCCGTAGTCGCCATGTATCATGACCAGGGTCATATTGCCCTCAAGCTGCTGGGCATGCACCAGGCAGTCAACATCACGCTCGGACTGCCAATCATCCGTACCAGCGTCGCACATGGGACCGCCTTTGACCTGGCCTGGCAGGGACGGGCACAGATCACCGGTCTCATGCAAGCCATCCAAACCGCAGCCCAACTCGCTCCCTTACGTCAACAACTCGCCTGGAACCGAACTTCCTCGGTGGACAAATCATGTGGTTAATCTCATCAGCACGCACTTCACCACCTCGCTGCCACACCTGGCAGATGCTGGCGATCGGTATCTTCTCATCGACACTGGCTACCCTGGCGCAGGCCGCCGACCCGCTGCCTGACATCAAGCAGTTCGCAACCCAGCCCAGCACCCGCTTCCTCGTTGACTGGACTCATGTACGAACCGGTCACCCCTACAAGGGTCGTCGTGCCCAGAAACCCCACACGGGCGCTCACCTCTACTTTCAACCGCCCAAGAAACGCCCTGACCCGCGGGTACCCAGCAGCTATCCAGCGATCTACGCTATCGCCGATGGTCACGTCGCGCGGATCGACGAATCCTTCAAGCAGCGTGAGATGTTTAACCGGGTCCTCAACAAACGCCTCTCTAACTACCGCTACGGTGTCACGCTGGCGATCGGACTCAAGGAGGGAAAGCCTGTTCACTTCCATTACAGTATTGAACCGATGGTCGATCCGGGCGATCGGAATTTCTACAAGCCCTTCATCCTGGTGAAACGCGGACAGCAAGTGCGCAAGGGACAGATCATTGCCTACATGTACCTGCCACCCCACCCGGAACTGCAATCATCCGCGCATATTCATTTCAACCTGATGGATACCGGGAAACGAGAATTCATGGCCCCCACGATCTTTACCGCCGAAATCAATCGGCAGTTTCATGCCAGCTGGGGCAGACGCGGCTTCGACGGCAATCAACCAATTGCTGCCTGCATGGGATTTCGACTGACCGCCAGGGAGAACCCCTTCGGAACCGGCGACCAGGATCTTCAGTAACGGGCCCAACTGCTCCCCTCCCCCGACTGCTCAGGGAGATTCCTGCTTGGACAGACTCCAGGGCGGGCTATACAGATGCTTCAGGAAAGTATCCGTGCGATCCGTGACCACCTGGTCACCTCGCTTGTACTCGAACATCGAACGCGTGAAAAATGTCGGCCGCGTGATACGATGAAACTCCAGGGTGACCATCGGACGGACCTGCGTATCCTCGGCCAGCACCTCGACAGATCGCCAGAAACGAATTCGATAGGGAAACAGGGGTATCTCCGAATCCCGGCCCAGGACCAACTGAACTCGCCGGGGAATATATTCCGGAATAGACTTCGCGGTTCCCCAATGATGCTTGAGTAGCGACGGCTTCCAGGTACCCTCGGTCACCCAGACCGGCTTCTTCTTCCACTGGGCAGCCTGGGGCGGAGAAAATTCAAAATGAGATTCCAAGCCCTGCAACAACTTGGGTAATCCACCCAACGCCATCCACATGCTCGATTCAGCCAGCAGTCCACTCGAGGTTCGTTGCCATACCTGTTCCTTGACACGTCGTAAATCTATCCGGCTGAGCGTCGTCTCCTCGGGCATATCAAGGCGCGTCCAAAAATGGCGTCCATCAGCGACCTGGGTCAGTGTACTCACCTGCTCACCCAGTTGCAGTTTTAACTCGAGCCTCAATCGTTGTTCGCCCGCCACAAAGAACTGGCGGTAACGCCCTACCCCCACCAGGTGATGCCCGTAGAGGTCCACCTGCTGACGAATTTCCGCCTGCAGGCTTTCCTGCTTGACCAACTCGCGAACCGCTCGTCCCACCAGCCACTGGCCATGAGGCGGCTGACTGACTGCAGAGCCCCCCTGCCCTTTCCCGAGAGCTGCTCCTTTCGAGACACCTTGCTGGCTGTCAGCAGGCGTCTCCAACGAGAGCAAGTGCAGGTCCCGTGGTGCCAGCAACCCGCAAACTGCTAGCAAACAGCAGCTAAAACCGGCTGTAAGTATAGGTAATTTGTACTTCATGTCCCGGTTGTGATGGTTTTATCAAAGAAACCTGTTGTAAGAGGCCGAGGATAGAATTCAAAGGCGTTTCGTGCGCTGCAGCATAACCACCCAGGTGGGTTGGCGAGCATTGTAAGTCTGGTGCTCACTAAGGTCTATGCCAATCAGCTACGAACACACCATGCAGCGTAGTCAGGTCACTGGAAGGATTATCGTATTGCACCGGACGAAACGGGCAAACGTTTATAGCGTCATGAGGCGTAAGGGATAGATTCATGAACAGATGCAAAAACCTATGGGCAGTATTAGCCCTCCTGGCAATCCTGGCACAGGGATGTGCCACCAGCACCCATAACCTGCCTCCGGCGCAACAACTGCTGGAACCGGGACCAGGCGTGGGAGGCCCCGGACCGGGAGTTCTGGGTGCTGTCTCACCAGTGATTCCCGCCAACGCTCAAATGCCGATGCCCGGCAGTGCGATGGGTGGAGCACCCATGGTCAGCGTGGCACCACAGCCAACGATTCAACTGCAATTCGCTCGTCCGGAAGCGATGCATATTCACTGGGAAATCGGTCCTGGTCAGTTTCACCAGACCCCGCTGGTCGTTCCGGCACGCTACAATTTCCCACAGGGCGGCATTTACCGCCTCAAGTTAACTCATATTGTGGGCCATGAAGCAGAAGAGCTTTATCCCACGCTGGAAATTGGACCCACGACACCGCGAACGGCTGCTTACCTGGCCCACAACGCGATCCCGATCCAGTTTACGGCAGAAGATTTTGACCAGGTATTAACTGGTAACTTTGTCACGAAAGTGATTTACCTGCCAGATCCCGAATTCCAGGAACTGGCCCTGGCTGGCGTGGAAACGCTGGTCAGCACCCGCCTGGATCCAGGTATGGACCCGATCGTGGAAGCGGATCGCCGCGGTTCGATCATGGCCATCGCACGCATGGGTAACAAGCACGTCGAGATGCCTGGTAACCGGGAAGCTCCCGGGGCAGTCGCACCAGCCACCTTTTCACGCATGCAACCGGCGGCAGGCCCGATGCCCAGCCCGGGCGTACCTGCCTACGTCGCTGGTTACACGACACCCCAGTATGGCATGCCGATGAGTGGCACGCCGATTGGACTGCCAGGACCACCTCACATACCGCTGGGTGGACCGGCCGGACTCCAGAAGCACGTCATTCGCAACCACACGCGTGTCGACATGCCGGAACCGACCAGCAAGCTTAACATGCACATTCGCCAGATGCCGGGCTACAGTTACCCTGCACCACCCACGCGTGTTTTCATTCGAGAACAGAATATCACTCCTGGCATGCCGTTCGGACGACCGGCCAGCGATACCAAGCAACGGGTCTTCTAGTTCACTGGCCCCCCAGGGGGTCAACCAGAGGAGTTAATGGGGTGAACCAACGGTCCGTGCAATCACGGACACCGGATGATCCCATGCGTAATACCAGCGGGGGATCCAACCAGAAAGGTACACTGCATCGATGGAATCACTTCCATGCAGCAGTGAGAGCGATCGCACAGCGAACCAACGGTTACAACGCATGATGGCTACTTGGATTTCAAAAGGGCAACTGGCAATCGGACTGGTCATTCTCATGACCAGTCCGTTCCTGACCCCTTCGTTGCTGGCACAGGGCAATTCGCCTCACTTCCGGTACTCGATCCAGGATCCTCCTGGTACCGTTGGCCGTGGTCAACTCGTACGTGGTGGTCCGCTCGCTGGCTACTTTCAACCCGTGGAATTCAAGGCCCTGGGTGGCATGGAAGTTAGCCTGGCCCAGGGTGGAAAATTTGGTCCGTCCACCCCGACCACGACAGCAGGGCTGTTAATCGGCCAGGTCTATCGACTGCGTGTCTCGAATATCCCGCTTCAGCCTGGCCTGGAAGTCTATCCGTCGGTTGAAATCATTAACCGGCTCTATCCTCCCCAGGGTGCCAGTTGGAAATTCCCCATTCCCATCCACCTCACCAAGCGTGACATCGAATTCGCCTTGCAGGGACGCTATGTAACTCGCGTGATCTACCTGGAAGAACCTCGAGCGGCAACTCCTTACGTGGCCAATCCCAACGAGCAGCCTTATTTTGACGTGGGCTCCAGCGAGGATCCCCTGCACGTGGCAGATCGTCTGGGGCGACCGATGGCTATCCTGCGGCTGGGCTCACGCGTACCGCGGTTAGATCGCACCACCGGTACCTTCCTGTTCCATTCACCACCGGCTCGCTTGCCTCCATCTGCTGCTGCCCGGCAGGCCCTGTTACCCCGTGGTTCGGCCGTCACGCGTCAGCCGCATGTACCACGAACTTATCCAGCTACACCGCTTAAACGATAATTACCATCTATCGGGTCGTCATGTACCATCCTAAACACAGCTCGCGCCGTTCTGCCCACGGGGCCATCCATTGGCCGTGGATCGGTATCGGCCTGGCCTGCCTGCTGCTTTGCTCCTGCCGCACCATGGCACCGGTGGCTTCGCTGGCCACGACCAGTGCCGTCTTGCAAGACACCCCGGACGCAGCTCCTGGCCCTCCTGCCACAGCAACACCGGCTGCTCCCCAGGCAGTACCGGCCCCCGTCATCACGCCGTCCGCAGCGACACCGGCTGCTCCCACGGGATTGCCCGCATCGGCCTGGTCCGGACATCCGGCCCATCCCACGGCACCTCCTCTCCCGACAGGTCGCCTCATGGGGCAACCCTGGTCACCGCCCGGCATACCACGCCCCTGGCCAGCAGACGAATACCTGATTGATGGTGGCGACCGTGCCGGCCAGGTCAACGTGGCCAGGGACTGGACGGTCCACGGGCTGGACGAGGAAGATACCGTTGTTCATTACGAT
Source organism: Planctomycetota bacterium (assembly GCA_036124135.1). Lineage (GTDB taxonomy): Bacteria > Planctomycetota > Planctomycetia > Pirellulales > Pirellulaceae > JAZADA01. The sequence continues at coordinate 11,581 of JAZADA010000220.1, forward strand.
ACCCTGGAAGGAAAAGTCGTCATTCAACCCAGTAACCGTGTGGCAGTCTACGCACCACGCTTTGCCGCTGTACGTCGTGTCGATGGGATCGTCCAGAATGAACACACCTTCAGCACGCTGGCCAATCACCAGGTACAAAACCTGCGGATGGACCAGGAATCCCTGAACACCTCCAAGATGACACAACAACTGCAACTCCGCCGTCACCTGGCACTGGCCACACCGAACGGTTTCCGGGAACGCCTGCCGGACCGATCGGTTGACAACGTGCAGAATGCAGCCGGTACCGACTCCGTCTACGAATCCTACGAGGATTTCTCGATCATTCGTCGTGGCATTTTCGACAACAACGAAAAACCCCGGCTCAACCAGCGAATCTTGGCCGCCAAGTCCTGGGCGACCCAGCAGGGTGTCCAGGTCGTACTGGATGGCAAGCTACCAACCGAGTTTGTCAACGAGCGAACCAGTGGTGAACACTACACCTACGAGATGCCTGAAGGCAAGCAGCGACTACGTGTCGTCAAGGTGGCATCTCACCAACACGCTCACTCGGGTGACATCATCGAATTCACGGTTCGCTTTGACAACACCGGAGATCAGACCATCGGTAATGTCACGGTCCTGGACAATCTCACCCCACGACTCGAATACATCCCGGACAGCCAGGAATGCAACCTCAAGAGTACTTTTGTAACGCAGGTCAACAAGTCCCAGTCACTGGTCCTGCGCTGGGAAATTACCGATCCACTCAAGGTGGGCCAGGGTGGTATCATTCGATTCAAGTGTCGAGTTCGCTAGGTTCCCGATCAATTGTGACAAGCAGCCATGACGCACCCCTGGATTGCTGACCGCACGAACGCCTTCGACAGCAGTGGCATTCGCAAGGTATTTGATCTTGCCAGCACCCTGACCGATCCGGTCAACCTGTCGATTGGGCAGCCTGATTTCGATGTCCCGGAACAGGTTCGACTGGCCTGCATCGACGCCGTGCAGTCTCGCAAGAATGGTTATGCCCTGACCCAGGGAATGCCGGTACTGCGAGAAAAACTCCAGGCCGAGATCGACCAGCAACTCGGTCACCAGGACCGTTCCGTGTTCGTCGCTTCTGGAACCAGTGGCGGCCTGGTCCTGGCCATGCTATCCCTGGTCAATCCCGGGGACGAGGTAATTCTCTTTGACCCATTTTTCGTGATGTACCCCTCGCTGGTAAAACTGGTTGGCGGACATCCGGTGCTGGTCGACACTTACCCTGACTTTCGCATCGATTGCAACCGTGTAGCCGAGGCCATCACCTCGAGGACCAAGTTAATCCTGCTCAACAGCCCGACCAATCCAACCGGTATCACAGCGACCTCCCGGGAAATCCAGGACCTGGCCGAATTGGCTCAACAGCGCAACGTGGCCATCCTGAGCGACGAAATCTATAGTCGTTTCTGCTACGACGATGCGTTCGTTTCACCTGCCCAGTTCAACGATCAGGCTATCGTGATTGACGGGTTTTCCAAGAGTCATGGCATGACCGGCTGGCGCGTGGGCATGGTCCACGGTCCCCATGAGATCATTGAAACGATGATCAAGCTGCAGCAATACACTTTCGTCTGTGCCCCTCAACCGGCCCAGTGGGCTGCCGCCTCAGCCATGGACGTCAATATCGACCAGCACATTGCCGATTACCGAGGGAAACGT
>JAZADA010000221.1:0-5083 GCA_036124135.1 Planctomycetota bacterium
GGAAATTCTGCTTCATTCACCGCCACGATCACCTTGCCACAGATCTCGTAGGGAACTCCCTCGGATTCACAGAATTCTTCCATAGCCTGTTTCCCGGTACGACAATTAGTCGCACGCAGGGAACCAGGCTTGTAATAAATCCCTGAATGCAGCACACCGGAATTATGGCCAGTCTGGTGCGATCCCAGTTCAGCCTCTTTCTCGAGGATCGTTACGTGCAAGGTGGGAAAACGACGGACCAACTGGTAGGCACTGGCCAGCCCCACAATGCCTCCACCCACGATGACAACATCAGTACGACTCATAAATCGCTCACTGCCCCTTGTTAAGCTGACGCCCGAGGTGAGTTTCCACCGAACTTGGCTTGGCAACTAACCGACCTTCATGGCCCTTACGATAATCGAGCTTCGCCGTACAGGTGATCCGATCACAGTCGCTGGCCATGGCTTCCAGGCACTTCTGTAGTACCGCCATCACCTCCTCCAGCTCGCCCTCTACAATCGTCCCCATGGCATGCAACTGGTATTCCAGGCCGCTCTTGTCGATAATATCCAGGCTCCGTGCTACATAGCGGCTGACGCTTTCCCCCTTATCCATCGGAGAAATACTGAACTGCAACAACACCATTTCGCTCACCCTCCTTCGTTCACTACGGCCTGCGGATCCAGCGGGAACCACCCGGGCTGTCCGCTGCCAAGCACCTATATACATTCATCTGCCACCCCTTGGCAAGAATACGAAGAGGGGCCGGGAGCAATGTCCGAAAGCACGATTTTACCCGTTGCCTCCCATTCATGCTGACCTCCTGCCCTCGGTTGCTACTGACCAGCCCATTTCATTTCGGTTGCTGCCAATATAGGCATCCCGTATAATTCGATCACTCCAATCGGCCAGGGAAAGGTTTCCCGAAAACCAGCCGTTGGTGCCACACGATCCTTTTTCCATGCGGGTGCAGGAGAGAATTACAATGAAAACCGTCCAGTTATCCACTTCGTACAAAGCCTTCCTGCTGGTTTTCATTATTAACCTCGGCCTGCTGCCTGGCGGATTGTCCACCAGCCTGGCTGACCCTCAACAACCTGCCTCGACGGAAGCCAAGAAGCAGGCGACCGAAAAGCAAAAGAAAGATTCCGCCAAGGAGGACCAGGAGTACTACGAGCTGTTACGACTTTTCGTCGATACCCTCGACCAGGTTGATCGAAATTACGTGAAAGATGTGAGCCGTCGAGAGCTCATGGAAGCAGCGATCGAGGGGATGGTTCGCAAGCTGGACCAGTATTCCAATTACATTCCGCCTGCACAAATCGAACGCTTCAAGACAAGCGTTGAAAACGAGTTCGGTGGAATTGGTATCCGCGTAGGCCTGGAACGGAATGCACTGATCATTATCAGCCCTCTTTATGGAACACCCGCTTACAAGGCCGGCCTGCTGGCTGGCGATCGGATCACCAAGATCAACGAAGAATCGACCAAGGGCTTTTCACTGGAAGATGCCGTGAAACGTCTGAAGGGAAAGATTGGAACCAGTGTCAAGCTGACCGTGGTCAATCCTCGCGACAATGAAACTCGAGAAGTTGACGTCAAGCGAACCAACGTCCAGGTCGAAACCGTGATCGGTTATCAACGTGCCGAGGATGACGCCTGGGTTTATTTCTGTGACGAAGAAAAGAAAATTGGCTATATCTGCCTGACTTCCTTTGGCCGGCGGACTGCCAAGGAATTAAAGAACGCCATGAAGCAACTCAAGGAAAAAGACGTGCGAGGCCTCGTCCTTGACCTGCGATTCAATCCCGGCGGACTGTTGGCCTCGGCAATCGAGATCAGCGACTTGTACCTGTCCAAGGGACGCATTGTCAGCACCGAGGGACGCAATATCCCCAAGACCGTCTGGGATGCCCACGAGACGGGAACGTACGAAGGCTTTCCAATGGTTGTCCTGGCGAATCGTTACAGTGCCAGTGCCAGTGAAATCGTATCTGCCTGTCTCCAGGATCACGATCGCGCCATCGTGATTGGCGAACGCACCTGGGGTAAAGGCAGTGTCCAGAACATCATCAACCTTGAGCAGGGACGTAGTGCACTCAAGCTCACGACTGCAAAGTATGTACGCCCAAGCGGCAAGAACATTCATCGCGACAAGAATGCCAAACCCGAAGACGAGTGGGGCGTCAAACCCAACACTGGTTACGAGGTCAAATATTCCACGCAGGAACTGAGAGACCTGGAAACTCATCGCCGGGATCGCCTCGTGGTCCACAATGGCCAACCCATCGAGAAACCGGAAGAAACAGAAAAACCGTATGTCGATCGCCAGCTTTCCAAGGCTATTGATTACCTCCTGCAAGCCACCAAGCAGCAACCCGCAGCAGCCCAGGAAAAACCAAAGGCCGAAAAGAAGGAAACCGCGGGACCAGAAACTGCTGCTGCTGATCCAGAAAGCAGCGCGACGCCCAACCGTAGACGCCGTGGCCGCAGACGTCCCTGATCACGACCACGGATATTCTCGTCACTGTCCTGTCCGGCTGACTCTACCCGCACTGCGCCCCATCATGTACCTTCTCACACTTGAAACGACCTGCGATGAAACCGCTGCTGCGGTGGTGACCGACCAACTCGAAGTGATCGCCTCCGTCGTCGCTTCACAGGCCGAACTCCACGAACAGTTCCAGGGCGTGGTACCAGAGATTGCTGCCCGGGCACACATCGAGCGAATCCTGCCTGTCATCCATGAAACCCTGGAACAGGCTAATCTGAAGCTGTCTGACCTGGACGCCATCGCCGTTGCCAACGAGCCCGGACTGGCTGGGTCACTGCTAGTAGGCCTGATGGCAGCCAAGACACTCGCCCTGGCCCTGGATCTCCCACTGATCGCCGTAAACCACCTACAGGCTCACATCTATGCCTGCCGCATTGCCGCTGGAAAAGAAGTGTTCCCCTGCACGGGACTGGTCGTTAGCGGAGGACACTCATCCCTGTACGATTGCCAGTCACCTCTCGAGTTCGAGATGGTCGGCGGTACGATTGATGATGCCGCGGGAGAAGCCTTCGATAAGGTCGCCAGCATGCTGGGCCTGCCCTATCCTGGCGGACCTGCCATTTCACGTGTCGCCGTCGACGGTGATCCCACAGCCTATCGGTTTCCACGACCGTTCCTGAAGGAAAAGGACTCATTGAACTTTAGTTTTAGCGGCCTGAAAACGGCGGTCCGTTATGAAATTGCGGGGACTGGCCGCGTTGATTTTAACAGCCTCGATCTCTCGCCAGAAAAGATTTCCGACGTGGCTGCCAGTTTCCAGGAAGCGGTCGTCGACTGCCTTATTGCCAAGACCTTCCTCGCTCTCAAGAAAAAAAACCGGCAACGACTCTGTGTCGGTGGAGGAGTCGCTGCCAACGGACGTTTGCGAGAGCGACTGCAGGAAGAAGCCAATGGCGCGGGGATCGAACTGCACATTGCCCCCATGGCGCTCTGCACCGACAACGCCGTGATGGGGGCCATTGCCTGGGAACGCTTCCGAGGTGGCCTTACCGAGTCCCTTGAACTGGATATCGCTGCCGGACTCGTTCGGCCGGTGATCACCTCCTGAGCCCTGTCCAACTACTGGCTCCCTGCAAAGCAAAGCCATTAAAAAAGCAGGTGTTCCGGCTGATCTTGCCGAAACACCTGCTTGCGATTCAAAACGAGCTTTTATGAAGAGCTTCTATAAAAACGCTGCTCGCTGTTGGAATTAGTTACGGTTATTGTTTCCGTTCTGCCCCTGCTCCGGATCATTATCAGGCAATCCACGTCCCGCTTCACCGGTGGCAAAATTAAAAGTACTCACATCGCCAACACCCGAGGTGATCGGAGGAAACGGCGGAATCGAGATACGGACATAACGACGATCTGGTGAAACAATAGCCGACTGGACTGACATGTTGGTACCTTCCGGCAAGGTCGTAATCATAGGACGATTACCAACCGCACCACGACGACCGGCAAAGAATCGACCATCACGCAGGGCCTGCCTCCTGGCCAGGGCCAGATCACGCACGGCTCGGGATTCTTCGATCGCTCGCAACTGGGCCGCTTGCTGGGCTCCGTTTACCTGTTGGGCCAGGAACGCTTGTCCGACCGCTTCCTGGGCCTGCCGCAAGTTAGCTAACTGCTGCTGCCCGACGGCCTCTTCTCGACGACCCTTGGCAACTTCAAAGATGACCACAGCATCCTTTTTCCCCAGGTCAATTTGCTGGTGAATATGCGGGTTCTTGTCATTACCTGTGTAAATATCCACCGTGACTTTTCCGGCTACCACCTTGCCCCACACGCGTTGGACAAACAATCGGTATTCGCCAGTAAATCCCTGTGGACAAACGTAAGTTTCAACATATCCTTCGACCGGCACCTTGCCTTTTTGAGCAAATGTATCGCCGAGCATGACACCACCAGCGGCGGTCCGCGGGTTTCGCAGCGAGCACACGGAACCCGTTGGTTCCTGAACCTGCAGATCGATATCGGCATCGCCGGTCCAGCGTACCACGATTCGGCAATCTCGTACTGCTGCTTTCTTCATTGCGATCTCAAACGCATCCGCCTGCTTGGTTTTCTTCGCTTGACGCAGCTCGTACAGCACTGCTTCTGCAGTCCGTTTAGCGTCCTGTTCCAGGCGACGATGCTCATTCGTCCAGGCCTGTCGCAGGATCCCCAGGGTAGCCCATTGTTTGGCTTCCAGGTCATCCAGTTTCTTTGCCAGGACCAGGCCATGGACATAAGGTTCATGCCGGTAAGGGTTGAGCGTGGAAACATCCTGAAGAACTTGCAAGGCACGTTCCGGCAAGCCGATCTGTGACATGTAGAGAGCGATGTACATCAACGATTCAATATCCTGGCTGAAATCGACAGCCGACATCAGGACTCGCTCGATCTCCGCTTTCGGAGCACCCTGAACTTTCAGAGCGATTGACAAGGCCTCATACATCCAGGGTTGAGCATGGTTATTTCGCAGTGCTGCCTGCAACATGGCCACCACGTCGCCAACGATTTTACGAGCCTGCTCTTCCTTATCCGCTTCCTGGAGTTTCAAGGCCTGTTGCATTCTCCCCAGCG
>JAZADA010000222.1:0-20467 GCA_036124135.1 Planctomycetota bacterium
GGGTACCGGCAGTGAAACGCAATCCTTTGCCCTGATTTCTGATGCGGAAACTCACGTCAAGATGGCCTGCGGTGATCATAAAGCACGCTGTGCAATTGCCCTGCTGGATCCCACCCTGACACTGACGCAGCCACCACGAGTGACCGCCCTGACAGGAATTGACGCGCTCTCACATGCCCTGGAAACATTCGTGACCACCAAGCGATCACCGATTTCGTTAACATTTAGTCGCGAATCCTGGCGGCTACTGTCACGTTACCTGCCACGTGTGCTAAACGACCCTGGCGACCTGGAAGCGCGCGAGGGAATGCAGATCGGTGCCTGCCTGGCCGGGCTGGCAATCGAGAACTCGATGCTGGGTGCCACCCACGCCCTGGCAAATCCACTGACCAGCGAATTCGACCTTGTTCACGGACAGGCAATCGGAATCCTGCTGCCCCATGTGATCCGTTACAACGGCGTCGAGGTGGGCGCCTGGTACCAGGAACTGGCAACTGACCCGAAAGTGTCCGCGGAGGAAAGCTGCGAGCAACTGGCCCAGTTTGTCCAGGGTCTGGTGACCCAGGCAGGACTTCCAACCTCACTTTCCCAGTGTGATATTCCCCGTGAAAACCTCTTAAAACTGGCTGACCAGGCGGCCGAACAATGGACAGCACAATTCAACCCTCGAAAAGTTGGTCCCAGTGAATTAGCAACCATTTACGAGCAGGCATTCTGATAGAATAGAGGCACGTTTTTGATTCGGTTCAGCAGAGGAGTCCCTTGTTGTGAAAATAGCAAAGCCCGCGGCAATCAAAAGAGCAGTGACACTGATCCTGTTGCTTGTTTCATTGGTCAACGCGCATGCCACGGCTGCTGACCAACAAAAACCCACTGCTGAAAACTGGCACCTCTTTCGGGGAAACGCGTTGGCCCAGGGAGTCTCCGATGCTGCCATCACGGCGCCTTTAACGGTGGACTGGAAGTTCAACGTCAAGGATGGAGCGTTCGAGGGAACACCTGCCATTGTCGGTGGCAAGGTTTACATTGGCGATCTCGATGGCAAGCTGTTCGGATTGGATTTGAAGACAGGTAAAAAACTTTGGGAATATGCTACGGACAGTGGCTTCATTGCATCGCCCGCCGTCCGGGAGGGCCGGATTTACCTGGGAGACATTGACGGTCGATTTTACTGCGTGGATGCTACCACCGGCAAAAAATTGTGGATCTTCGAAACGGAAGCTGAAATTGATTCCAGCGCTAATTTTTACAAGGACCGCGTCCTGGTCGGATCCCAGGACGCCACGCTCTATTGCCTGAACGCAAAAACCGGGGAGCTGGTCTGGAAGCATGCTATTGAAGATCAGATCCGCTGCAGCCCCACGGTGGTCGAGGACCGTGCCTTCGTGGCCGGTTGTGATGGCAAGCTGCACATCATTGACCTGGTCAAGGGCAAGCTGTTGAACCAGGTGGAACTGGACGGTCCTGCCGGTGTTACCCCGGCAGTGATGGGTAACCATGTTTACTTCGGTACCGAGGGAGGCGTCTTTTTTGCCATCGACTGGAAACAGGCCAAGGTCAGCTGGACCTACCAGGACAGTGAACGTGCACAGGCATTTCGCAGTTCCGCTGCAGTAACATCCGAATGCATCGTGGTTGGCAGTCGCAGCAAGCGGGTCCAGGCACTGGATCCCAAGACAGGAAAGATACGTTGGCAGTTCGTCACCCGGTCACGTGTTGACTCTTCCCCCGTGATTGTTGGCCAGCGTGTATTCGTTGGCGGTTCCGATGGCCGGATTTACGCATTAAACTTGAAAACCGGAAAAGAGCTCTGGAAATACGAGAGTGGTGATGGATTCACGGGTTCTCCAGCGGTTGCCTCGGAACGCCTGATCATTGCCAGTGACGAGGGTACCGTCTACTGCTTCAAGAGTTCCGCTTCCAAGTAAACATCAATACTATTGCGATGGGTGAAATGGACTTGTCATGACCAGCGATTCCACACAAACCGAAGTCGGCAGTTATTTCATCTCGAATTATCCGCCGTTTTCTCTCTGGTCCACGGATCACCTGGGCGAGGTGGAAACAGCCCTGCAGGCGCCTCCCCGGGAGGTACCACTGGGCCTGTACCTGCATATCCCCTTTTGTCGCAAACGCTGCAAGTTCTGTTATTTCAAGGTCTTCACGGATAACACGGCGGACGATATCGAGACCTATGTTTCCGCGCTGTCACGGGAGATCGAACTGGTCAGCCAGTTACCGGTCATGGGGGACCGCCCCTTCCGTTTCGTCTATTTCGGCGGCGGCACACCTTCCTTCCTGAGCCCTCGTCAGTTGACGTCGCTGGTCGATCGCCTGCGGGCCAACATCAACTGGGAAAAGGCGGAAGAAGTCACCTTTGAATGCGAGCCTGGCACGCTTTCGGAAACCAAGGTGAAAACACTGAAAGAGCTGGGCATCACCCGCTTGAGCCTGGGCATCGAGAACTTCTCGGACGAGGTCCTGAAAGAGAATGGCCGAGCGCACCTGTCACCGGAAATCTACAAGTCCTGGAAATGGATCGAGGAAGCTGACTTCCCCAATGTCAACATCGACCTGATCTCAGGCATGGTCGGAGAAACCTGGGACAACTGGAAAGAAAATATCCGGCGCACGATCGAACTGTCTCCCGAAAGTGTCACCATTTACCAGATGGAGTTACCCTACAACACCGTCTACTCATCCGACATCCTGGGCAACAAGATCGAGGTACCGGTCGCCGACTGGCCAACCAAGCGAGACTGGGTCGATTTTGCTTTCACGGAACTGGGAGCGGCCGGTTACCACGTTTCCAGTGCCTACACCATGATCAAGGATCCGTCGCAGGTCAGTTTCAGCTACCGTGACAACCTCTGGAAGGGCTCGGACCTGCTGGCCACGGGAATCGCCAGTTTCGGACATGTCTCGGATGTTCACTACCAGAACCTGCCGGAATGGAAAGATTACGTGGGTGCCCTGCTGGAAGAGAACCGTCTTCCCCTGGGACGTGCGCTGCGACCGACCGAGGACCAGCTGCTGATCCGCGAGGTCATTCTCCAGTTGAAGCGTGGCTATCTCGACGCCGGGTATTTCCAGGAGAAATACTCCACCGATATCCTCGAGCGGTGGAAAACCGTCTGGAATCAATACGCCGACGACGGCTTGTTGACGCTGGGTGAATCTCGCGTCGAGTTAACCCGCCAGGGACTGCTGCGAGCGGACAGCCTGTTACCCGCCTTCTTTGCCGAAGAACATCAAGGAATACGCTACACATGAGTGAACCGTTAGTGTTCATGATGGGCGAGTTTGCAGCCGAATTCCCAACCGATCGACAGTATGCCCGCAACCACATGTGGGCCCTTGCCTCGGGGGGATCGATCCGTTTCGGTTTTAGCGCCTACGCCGTCCGGTTACTGCAGGATGTCTATTTCCTGGATTGGAACATGGCTGCCCCGGTCACGCTGCGTCAGCAGCAGGAGATCGGTTCGATTGAAAGCAAGAAAGCTGAAAGTTCACTCTACGCCCCTGTTTCCGGCCAACTGACAGCATTTAATGACAAGCTGTTGGCCGACCCTTCTACCATCAACACCGACAAATACGGTAAGGGATGGTTGTTTGAGGTAGAACCTGACGATCAGGAGCTACCATTGCTGACACCGGCAGAGTACATTGAACATCTTGATGGTGTCTGGAAAATTACCCAGCAGACCATCAAGGGTCAACTGAACTAGGCAATCTGGCCATCTGCAAGCCATCCCTGCCACCCGAGCACAACAGCACCATGATTCCCATCGTCGTTTCCACCGGCCAGAGCAAGAATCCCGTCAAGCGTGAGTTGGAAGAAGCGGTCATTGCCGAACTGGGCAAACAGCCTGGCTATGAAGTCCTGGTGATCCCCAATCTCTATGATCTTTCGCCCAAGGGCGAAAGCATGAGCACCCTGCAGGCCCTCGAAGGTGACCTCATCATCTTTTCCTGGCTCTACCAGCGATCGGCGCACTGGATTCTCGACCGTCATGGCATTCACGGCAAGCTGGGAGACGTCCAGTTGCAAGCCGAGGATGAGGAAGAAGACGAGGACGACGAAGTCGCTGCATCGGATACGGAGGAAGAGGCCGATGCAGAAGACATTGCACGCGTCATTGACCAGCGACCGGTCAGTGACCGGACGATCTACTGCCTTGATTTCCGCATCTCGGAAAAGGCGGATGATTTCGTCGAGGAAGCTCAACGGATTGCCAGTGAAATCACCGGACAGGAACTGGACCAGTGGATCCAGGGAACTCCCACGGAACAACAACAGGCGCGTTACGAGCAGCCGCAGAATGACACGGCCATGGGACCGGCGACAGAGACCGGTAATGCCGTTCGAATTGAAGAAGCTGCCGGACGACGGTGGTATCCTGTGATTGATTTCAGTCGCTGCACGAACTGCATGGAATGTATCGACTTCTGTCTTTTCGGCGTTTATGGTGTCGACCAGTCAGAAACGATCCTGGTGGAGCAGCCGGACAATTGTCGCAAAGGCTGCCCGGCCTGCAGTCGCGTCTGCCCGGAGAATGCCATCGTCTTCCCGCAACACAAGACACCGGCCATTGCCGGCGCTGCCGCAGACAACGAGGGATTCAAGATCGACCTGTCCCTGCTCTTCGGACAACCGGATGCCGCTGACGTGGCCGCCCAGGAACGGGATGAACAACTGGTCCTGGCTGGCCGTCAACCCGTCGAGGAGACACCTATCCTTGCCAAGCGACAGGTTGATACCCAGGCCTCCAATCCGGACTCACTGGACGAGCTCATCGATGGCCTGGATTCGCTTGACCTGTAAGATCGTCATCACCAGGTGTGCTGGCAACCGCGAACAGCAAAATCTCTCAGGGACCCAGGTAAATATCCGTTTCCGGATGTGCCGTTTTCCACTCACCCCAGGTGGTCAGTTCAAAGGAGTGATCTTCCAGGGGCAGTTTCTTGCTGCTGTGCAAGTAGCGTTTATTCCCGATCAGCAACCACATTTCCTCCCCACTCCAGCCACCCATCATGAAATCGTCCGGAGCAACGTCCTTGCGCTGGAACACGCGTGAACAACCGTTGCGGTCACAATGCGTTACCGTAATTGCCTTCCCGCCCAGTTTATCGTGCACGATATGCCGGTTTACATTCTCCGCCATGCCGCTGGTCAGGTAAGCCCGGTATTTCCCAGCAACCTCGACCCCCAGGACGGGTGAATCATCGGAAACGGTATTCGCCACGTCATCCACCGTGTAGGCCACCGGTTTATCATTACCTGATTCTTCCATTTCACGAGGTGGGAACTTTCCATCCTTGATCCTCGCCCGGTCCTGTTCAAGGATCGCTTCCTCTTCCTCGGTGAGTTCATAGGGATCAATCCTGGGGGTGCCTGCTGTTCCCAACTGCAAGGCAACGATAGCCATTAGCCCCAGGCCCGCCACGCCGAAAATAACAACAATAATTTTCATGATCTCGTTCTTAGCTTATCCAGCAGGATTCCCCACGTCTCTGGTTTCAACCTAATGAAGTTGATACCCCAGATCAAGCCGAGTCAACCAACGCTCCATTTGGACAACACGCGTTCCCGACTCTACCAGTGCCTGGTCCATGTTACGTCCCGGGTACGGCTCAGGTTCGGGGCACCGTCGGATTGAAGTCAGCCGTGGGAATGCTAAAACAAGTGCCTGCCACGGAAACTCCTCAAGGAAACAAGGATATGAATGAACCGTTACGCTGGGGCATCCTGGGAACCGGGAACATCGCGGCCAAGTTTGCCGCCCAGCTAAATACCACTGAGCATGGTCAACTGGTCGCTACCGGCTCCCGTACGCTGGCCAGCGCGGAAGCCTTCGCAGGAGAACACGGTGGCCAGGGACACGGCAGCTACGAACAACTCGTGGCCGACCCCCGGGTCGAGGCGATCTACAACTCACTCCCCAATTCACTTCACGCACCCTGGTCCATCGCAGGGATGCAGGCGGGCAAACATGTTCTCTGCGAGAAACCACTGGCAGCCACCACGGCAGAAATCGAGGAGATGTTTGCCACGGCCGATGCCACCGGCATGAAATTAATGGAAGCCTTCATGTACCGCCAGCATCCGGTGGTCAAGGAAATCCTGCAAGAACTCCAGGACGGGATTATTGGCAAGATCAAGATCATTCGCTCACACTTTACCTACCAGCGACCGGATTCTTCTGCGGACATTCGTTACCAGCCGGAACTCGGGGGTGGCGGTCTACTGGATGTCGGGTGCTATTGCCTCAACTTCATGCGTGCCGTCGCTGGCTGTGAGCCGCACAGCATGCAGGCCCAGGGCCACCTTCATGAAACCGGCGTCGATGACTATGCCGTGGGACTCCTGGACTTCCCCAACGAGATCGTGGGAGTTTTCAGTTGCGGTATGACCGTCCAGGCCGATCGGACCACGACCGTTGCAGGCGCCGATGGCTACCTGCAAATTAATCCGCCCTGGTTCAGTGATGGTAGTTACCAGGTTGTCCGTGGGGAAGAAACCGAGCAACGGCAGGTTGGCCAGTCGGAACTGCTGTACGCCCTCGAGGCGGAACATTTTGGACAGGTGATTCGTGAACAAGCCACGCCGTTGATTTCCCGGGAAGACTCGTTGGGCAACGCGCGGGTACTGGAAACACTCCAACAACAAATCCTGGCTGCCTCATGAACCAAGCTCCGTTGCTAACCGGCGATCGCCCACCCAACATCCTCTGGTTGTGCACCGACCAACAACGTTACGATACGATTGCGGCACTGGGGAATTCACGGATCCGTACCCCGCACCTGGATTCCCTGGTTCAAACCGGTGTCAGCTTTACCCGGGCCTACTGCCAAAGTACTGTCTGTAGTCCCAGCCGGGCTTCATTCCTCACCGGTCGCTACCCGCGCACGACCGGCTGTCGACAAAACGGACAACTCTTGCCCGCCCGCGAACGACTGGTCAGTCGACTCTTTGCCGATGCCGGGTACACCTGCGGACTGGCTGGCAAGCAACACCTGGCATCCTGTGCGAACGGTCGCGTGGAAGAACGAGGGGATGATGGCTATCATGAGTTCCATTGGTCCCATCACCCGCAACCCGACTGGCCGGAAAACGAATACAGCCAGTGGCTGGCCCAGGAAGGTCAATCCTGGGAATCGCTCTACGACGGGCCGGAGACGACCTATACCAAGCAGGGCATCCCGGCGGCCTATCACCAGACCACCTGGTGTGCCAACAAGACCATCGAGTTCCTCCAGCAGCACCAGGAAAATCCCTGGTTCTTCAGTTTCAACTGTTTTGATCCCCATCATCCTTTCGATCCACCAGCGGACTATTTCCAACGATACCAACCGGAGCAAATGCCCCTACCCCGCTTCCAGCCTGGCGAGTTGGCAAACAAGCCACGTTACCAGCAACTGGACCATGAATGGGCACACAATGAACCTGGATTTTTTCCTGTCTCGCAAATGACCACCGCGGATCAACAGGAGGTGACCGCCGCCTATTACGCGATGGTGGAGCTGATTGATGACCAGGTGGGTCGCATCCTGGAAGCCCTGGAAGAAACCGGTCAGCGCGAGCGCACGATCATTCTCTTCATGTCAGATCACGGCGAAATGCTAGGTGACCACGGGCTCTACCTGAAAGGACCTCACTTTTACGAATCTTCCATTCATGTTCCCCTGGTCTTCAGCTGGCCCGGGCAATTCCAATCCAACCTGCGGGCGGACGGACTGATCGAGTTGGTCGACCTGGTCCCCACGCTGCTCTCCGCTGCCGGACAGGGGGTACCACCCGCGGTACAGGGTCAATCGCTGCTTCCTATCCTGACGGGTCAACAAGATCCAACGTCCCACCGGGATCATGTATACTGCGAGTACTACAATGCCTGGACGCATGATCGCTCGTACGGCACGATGATGCGAACAGCTGACAAGAAAATCGTGATCTACCATGGCATCGAGGACGGAGAACTTTACGACCTGGCCACGGATCCCGACGAATTCAATAACCTGTACCATCAACCGGAGCATGCGGAACTACGATACCAGTTACTGAAGCGTGCTTTTGACGCCAGTGTTTTCACCATGGATCCCCTGCCGGAACGGCTGGGGCCTTTTTAAGACCACCAGGCACCGGGCCTGACTGACACCACGAGTATCGCACACGATGAGTTTTACCCTTTGTCTCAACACCAGCACGATCAAGCCCCAGCCGTTGCTGGAAAAAATCCGCATTGCCGCCGAGGCAGGATTTGCCGGTGTGGAATTATGGATCAACGACATTTACGAGTACGTGGGCCGCGGGGGGGAAGTCCGGGACGTCGAACAGGCGCTCCAGGATCACGGACTGATCGTCCCCTGCATGATCGCCCTGCGAGGGTGGGGTGAAGCGGTGGGACGTGAATACGACCTGATGCTGGAGGAAGCACGACGACGTATGGAACTGGCTGCTCGCATCGGTTCGCCCTACGTCGTCGCCACGCCGCCTCGCGAACCATGCGAGGTCAACCAGTTGGTCGATCGGTATGGCGACCTACTGGAAATCGGTCGTGACGTGGGAATCAAACCGACGTTCGAGTACATCAGTTTTTTTGCCGGAGCCCAAACGCTGGACGTGGCCTGGCAAGTGGTCCAGCAGGTGGATGACGAGGATGCCACGTTGATCCCGGATGCCTTCCACACGTGGAACAGTCCGTCGACCGAGGGTTTACTGGCACAGATCCCGGCTGCTCGAATCAGTCACTATCATATTGATGATGGACACCCGGAAATCCCTCGCTGCCAGCAGACCGATCCCGACCGGGTAATGATCGGGGATGGCCCGATTGACCTGGCAGCGGAAATCCAGGTGCTGCGGGAAATTGGCTACACGGGAACCATCAGCCTGGAGTTGTTCAATGCAGAACTGTGGCAGCAGGATCCACTCCAAGTCGCTCAATCGGGGAGACAACGACTGGCAACCCTGCTGCAGGAATGATCCAATAACACGATGAGCTTCATCCTGGAGTTCGCCTAGACTGACCATGACCGCGGAGCGACCATGACCAATTCACTGGACCTTTCAACCCTTGACTACATCATCTTTTTTGCCACCTTGGTCGGCGCCATGCTGGTCGGGTTCATCGTGGGACGCAAGGAAGACACCTCGGAGGATTACTTCCTGGCGGGCCGCAGCATCCGTTGGTTTGGTGTCGCGGGTTCGATCTTCGGCAGCAACGTCAGTGCCAATCACATGATCGGCATGCTGGGAGTCGGTTTCAGTATTGGATTTGCCCAGAGTCACTTTGAACTGGGTGCGATTGCCGGCCTGCTACTGATGTGTTACGGATTCCTGCCTGTCTATCGCAAGCTCAAGGTTTACACGTTATCGGAATTCCTCGAGCACCGTTACGACCACCGCAGTCGCCTCATGTACGCGATTATCATGGTGATCCTGATGGCCTTCGTACAAATGGTACCCGCTCTCTACATCGGGTCACGTACGATCTGTGAGCTCATGGGTAACGATGCGATTGTCACACAGGCAAATCCGTCGACCGGTACTGAAAGCGAGACAAGCGAAACAGGACCGGAAGCTGACGAAAATCGAACGGTTGCTGAAATCGCGCAGCCCAACAAGGTCAAACGTTCTGTGAACATGACCTACTACAGCTGGTTCGTAATCGCCCTGGCAGTCATTGCCGCCAGCTATACGATCCTGGGTGGGCTCAAGGCCGTCGTCTATACCGATGTGATTCAATCGGTACTGATGCTCATTGCGGGAATCGCCGTTGCACTTTTCACCTTCAACGAGATCGGTGGATGGGGAGCCATGATCGCCTTTGATAGTGCTGCTGCCAGTTCCAAGATGGATCTTTACCTACCAACCAATCATCCGCAGCTTCCCTGGACCGGGGTCCTCACCGGGCTCATGTTCATGCACTGTTTCTACTGGGGTACCAACCAGTTCATTGTGCAGCGTGCGTTGGCGGCGACCAGTGACAAGGAAGCGCGTATCGGTATTATCGCTGCTGGTTTCCTCAAGCTGCTGATCCCCTTCTTTGCCATCGCCACCGGCGTGGCAGCTTACTACCTGTTCCAGAATGCTGCCCAGTTCAAGGGACAGCAAATTGACCCGGACACCGCCTTCCCGGTACTGGTCAACACGCTGATTTCACCGCTGGGCATGGGCCTGGTGGGCCTGATTGCCGCCGGCCTGATCGGAGCGATCCTGTCATCCATTGATTCCATGATGAACTCCGCAGCCACGATCATTACGATTGACATCTACCAGCGCTACCTGAAACCCGACGCCAGTGACCAGGAGATGATTCGCATGGGGCGTTACATCATTATAACCCTGATGGCTGCCGCTGCCCTGATGGCGATTTACGTGATCAATCCCAATTCTGAAGCTAACTTTTTCCTGACCATCGCGGATTACAGTAATTACCTGACACCAGGCCTGCTGGTCGCCTTTCTCCTCGGCATTTTCTGGAAACGCGGTACGACCAACGCTGCCTTCGTGGCGATCCTGGCCGGTGTTGCCTTTTCCGTCATTGTTCCCAAGGTCTATGACTCGAACATGAGTCGCACCGAGTACGACCTGGTACTCTCGGAAAACGAGGACCTGGAAACCATGGTCTCCAAAATGGAACGCAAGAAGTTCCCTGGCAAACTGCAGGAAATGACGATCCCGGAACTGGAGACACACCTGGCCAGTAACATCCAAATTAGTTCCTTGCAGAAAACGTTCGGCCCCAAACTAAATTTCTTTCATCGTGTGATCTTCGTGATTGGTCTGACCGCGATCCTCTATATCGTGATCAGCTATTTCGAACAGCCGGACCCGGAAAAATCCCGGATCACCTGGACGGACCTGGGCGGACATGACCCCGGGCATTTGAAATCACTTGGCCTCACCATCCTGGTCTCGGTTGCGATCTATGCACTGCTTGGCTGGCTCATGGTCAGCGGTTCCCTGGACCAGGTGATCGCTGCTTTCATTGCTGCCGGCTGGACGATGGCAGCCTACGCACGACAGGTTCTACGCACGAAGCAAGATGAAAACCAGGATGGTATCTTCCTGCTGTTGCGAGACGAACGTTCGCTGGCTGGCCTGCTGGCGGCAATCGCCATGTTCATGATGTACTACTTCTATTAATCAACCACCACAGATTAAACCTGCCTCCAAACCTGAGAAGCAGAGAGGAGCTCCCATGACAATCACAACTTCCTCCAGCCACCAGCAATTAATTTCTTCCCGGGAAATTCAACGAAGACAATTCCTGGCCACGAGCGCCGGAGCCCTGGCAGCCAGTTCGCTGGCCAGTCGTCTTTCTGCTGCTCCCGGTAAATCTCGCCCACGGGTGGCAGTCATTTTTACGGTTTTCACCTACCGCTCCCATGCCCATGTCCTGCTGGAAAATTTCCTGCAGCCGTTTTACTTCAACGGCCAGGTCACGGACCCTGGAGTCGACATCGTTTCTTTTTACGGGGACCAGTTTCCTGACTCCGAGATGTCTCGAAAAGTCAGCAAGGACTACAACATCCCGATCCACGACAGCATTGACAAGGCTCTCTGCTGCGGAGGCAAGGAGTTGGCCGTGGATGCGGTGCTGCTGATCGGCGAGCATGGCAGCTATCCCAGGACCAAACTGGGGCAGACCATGTATCCACGCAAACGATTCTTTGATGAGTCCGTGGCCGTGATGAAACGATCCAAGAAGTTCGTTCCCATTTTCAATGACAAGCACCTTTCCTATCGCTGGGACTGGGCCAAGGAAATGTACGATGTCGCCCGGCAATACAAGATCCCGTTCCTGGCTGGCAGCTCCGTGCCGCTGGCCCAGCGCAAGCCAGCCCTCGAACTTCCCGCCGGCAAGGTTATCAAGGAAGCAGTCAGCATCCATGGAGGCCCGGTTGAATCCTATGATTTCCACGGCCTGGAACTGCTGCAGTCCATGGTCGAGGCTCGCCGGGGTGGTGAAGCCGGTGTTCGTAAAATCCAGTTTTTCGATTCCAAGCAGGTAAAGGAAAATATCACCAAGGGATACTGGTCGCAGGAGCTGGTCAACCAGGCGATGAAAGCGGAGCTAGGATACGTTCCCCAGGACCTGGCCCATATCAAGGGAGAAGACGAGATCGAACCACATGCCATTCAAGTAACCTATCGTGATGGCTGGAAAGGGACGGTGCTGCGAGTTGGCAAGGACTCCACTCGCTGGAACTTTGCCTGTCGCCTGAAAGGCGAATCCTCACCACGGGCTACTGCTTTTTATGTCGGTCCCTGGGAAAACCGAAATCTCTTCAAGGCCCTGTCGCACGCGATCCAGGAACATTTCCGGGCAGGCCGCGCACCCTACCCGGTGGAGCGTACGCTGCTGGTCACCGGCATGCTGGAAGCCGCCATGCAAGCCCGCGCAAGCGAGTCACGTATCCTGAAAACCCCGCACCTCAACTTTGGTTACCAACCTCGAGACTTTCGTGCAATGCGAGAAATGGGCACCAGTTGGAAACTGATTACCGAGGAAACACCTCAGCCCCCTGGTTTCGAGAACGGCACCCCAAAGTCCAGGTAAGCAAACGGCCAACAAATCATGAAACCACTTAACTGGGCAATCATCGGCCTGGGACGTTTCGGCAAGATCCATGCCCGCGTCCTGCAGGGGCTGCCGGAAATCAATCTCGTGGCCGCCTGCGGTCGTGACCCACAGCGCCTTTCGCAACATGCCCAGGAAGTTGGGGTCGAGTCGACGACCACGGATTACCACCAGCTACTGGCTCGTGATGACATCGACGTGGTCAGTATCACGACGCACTGGCAGGAACATTTTGAAATTACCCTGGCGGCCCTTCAGCAGGGGAAGCATGTGGTACTGGAAAAACCGATGGCGGCAACGAGCGACCAGTGCCAACAGGTCCTGGCCGCTGCTGCCAGCAGTCCTGGACAATTACTGGTAGGTCACATCTGTCGTTTCGATCCCCGGTTGTCGCTGGCCCGTGAAGCGATACAGGCTGGCCGTATCGGTCGTATTGTTTCGATGCATGCCAAGCGTAATCTCCCGAGGGCACCGGGCAGCCTGCGACTGGACAAGGTGTCCCCGCTGATGGGCGACGGCATTCACGATGCGGATTTGATGATGTGGATGCTGGGAAAGAGCCCGGAGCGGGTCTATGCTCGGAATGTCCGTGTCCATGATTTCCATTACCCGGATCTCGGTTGGGCCGTCCTGGAATTCGGCAAGGATCGGGAGGCCCCGGAAGCGGTTGGTATCGTGGAAACAATCTGGTGTTTACCGGAAAGCACTCCGACCGTCATTGATGCCAAGATGGAGATCATTGGCAGTGAAGGCAAGTTATTGATCGACTGCAGTACGACGGGCCTGGAAATCATGGATGCCAGCGGACCCAAGCAGATCGACACCGCTTTCTGGCCTGTCCAGCATGGCCAGGGAGTTGGCATCCTGCGTTATGAACTGGAACATTTCGCATCCTGTATCCGTGCCAACATACCATCCGACGTGATCACTGCTGGCGAGGCGGCCCGGGTCGTGGCCTTGATGGAAACCGCCGAGCAGTCGGCGGCCACGGGAAGCGTACTTGATTTCGAGAACCCGTTCCCGATCTCCTGAAACCATGTTGCTTTTACTGCAACTGCAGTGAGACCACGTCCGGCCCAATATGCTCGGTCACGATATTGCCCAGCAACGTATGGGGCAGGTGGTCATAGATGGACACGGGCAGGATTTTCCCAACCTGGCGTTCATTGCCATCGAACACGACGATCCGGTCACAGGGAGTGCGGTCGGTCAACTGGCGAATGGGACCCGGGTTTTCCTCACGTGCCGCGTTCTTGCTGGGTCCCTCGACCAGGACATCCACGACCTGGCCCACGAATTTTCCGTTTTCCTCGTCACTGATCTGGTTCTGGACGGCCAGCAGTTCATTGTTACGTTCCTGCTTCACCGGGTAAGGAACGTCATCTGGCAAGCGACCGGCAGCCGAGGTGCCTGGCCGTTCGCTGTACTTGAAGATAAAGCTATTCTTGAAACGGAACTCTCGCAGGGCATCCATCGATTGTTGATGATCCGCGTCCGTTTCTCCACAGAACCCGGTAATAAAATCACTGGCCACGGCAGCCTCTGGAAGAATTGCCTGGATGCGATCCATCATTTCCCGATAATCTTCTACCGTGTAACCACGTTTCATCCGCTTCAACATGTCGTTGGAGCCGCTTTGCAGCGGAACGTGCAGGTAAGGAGAGCACTTGGGCAGATCACGAATGGTCTCCAGCAAGTCCACCGTCATATCCTTGGGATAGTTCGTGACGAACTTGATGCGTTCAATACCGTTCACGTCATGCAGTTGTCGCAGCAGGCCAGCCAGGCGAATCTTTTCACCGTTGGTCCCGTAGCTGTAACTGTTGACGGTCTGTCCCAGCAGTACAATTTCCAGGCAACCCTGCTCGGCAAGCACGGCCGCTTCATCGATAATCTGCTGCGGGGGTCTCCCCTGTTCCGGCCCCCGGGTTCCGGGAACCACGCAGTAGGTACAGAACTTGTCGCAACCAATCTGGATACGCAGGTACGCCTGGAAAGGCGTGGGACGCATGGTGGGATCACGCAACGGGTCGAATGTCTCGTGGGTCCGCTTGACCTGTTCCAGGGTTCCATCGGTACGGCTGCGGCCGACGGCCATCTGGCGCTTTTCCCCTGCCTGGGCTTTCTCGATCAATTCCGGAACCGTTTGTAACTGGCCAGGTCCCACCACGAAATCAACAAAGGGGGCTCGCCGAAAAATCAACTCCTGGTCTTTCTGGGCCATGCAGCCGAGGATACCGAGAATCTTCTGCGGATTTTCTTTCTTGAATTCTCGCAGGGTTCCCAGGGCACTGTAGATCTTGTTTTCAGCCTGTTCCCGCACGCTGCAGGTATTGAACAGGATCGTGTCAGCATCGGCCAGTTGGTCGGTCAGTTCGTAGCCCCGTTTGCGCAGGCTGGCAACCACCATTTCGCTGTCCAGCACGTTCATCTGGCAGCCGACTGTCTCGATGTAAAGTCTTCCACCCATTTGAGGCAACAACCCAATGCGTTAGACGGATCCGTTCCAGGCCGACTCGTATTGTAACACGACCGGCAGGAACCGGGCGAGGCCCGTAAACTTGAAACGATCAGCAGATCCAGCCACCACCGATAACCTGTTCGCCCTGGTAACAAACCACGGCCTGTCCAGCGGCCACACCTTCCACCGGTTCATCAAAGTCGATCGTTAACTGGCCCTCCGGCTTCATTTCTGCCGTAGCGGGCTGGGCCACGCTGTTGTAACGAATCTGGGCCTGGCAACGAAAGGAACCTTCCGGAACCGGAACCAACCAGTTGGTACGATCCGCGGTCAATTGCAGGCGTCCGAGTTCTTCTCGCGAACCGATCACGACCTGCCGGCTTTCCGTTTCAATCCGAACCACGTAATAGGGCTCACCCAGGCCTACGCCCAGCCCCTTGCGTTGTCCGATCGTAAATTGCTCGATCCCCGGATGTTCTCCAACCACGCGCCCATCGGACGTGACAATGTCTCCGGACAAATCGATCTCGCTGCGACGTGACCGCACGAATTCACCGTGATCTCCGCTGGTCACGAAACAGATTTCCTGGCTGTCCCGTTTATCGGCCACGCCAAACCCCAGTTCGGTGGCAAGCCTGCGGATTTCCTGTTTCTCGTAACCTCCCACGGGCAGCATCATGCGTGGCAGCAAGGACCGCTCAATGCCAAACAGTACGTACGACTGGTCCTTGGACTGATCAACCCCGCACAAGAGGCGCGGCGATTCTCCTGGATCATCACCAGCAACCAGGCGCGCGTAATGCCCCGTCGCCACGTAATCCGCTGAAACACCGTCGGCGTAATCAAACAGCCGTCCAAACTTGATCCAGTTGTTACACATCACACAGGGGTTGGGAGTGCGACCACTGCTGTACTCGTCCACGAAGTAATCAATGATCCGGCTGAAATCCGCCTGCAGGTTGAGGGCATAAAAGGAAATTCCCAGTTGATCTGCTACCCGGCGGGCGTCAGCCGCATCCGATGCGCTGCAACAGCCCTGCTTATGATCAGCCCGTGTTTCCAGGAAGGGTAACAAGGGGGATGTCCCGTCTTCGTCTGTCGAGCAGGCCTGTACGGACTCTTCCCCATGTCGCATGAAGACGCCGATCACCTCGTGTCCCTGTTCCAGCAGCAGGTGTGCAGCAACGCTACTGTCGACTCCTCCAGACATGGCTAAAACAACGCGGGCCATCGGTGCAACTCTCGGCTTCGTGGTAAAACAAGCAGGCTCATATCAAGACACCGGTCTTGGCTTCAGGGCCATTTCCTGTTGTCAGTCTAGAACTGGACTTCCACGAAAACAAGACTCGACATTCCCTGAAGCAGAACTTCCCGTTATATTCACGTGTCAGGATTAAAGTAACACGGAGTCGAGAAATCGACCCGGCCGACGTTAACCTCGAAACGAGTTACCTCATGGATGCAGAATTACGAGATCGTGCTCAAACCATCAGAGAGCGAATCATCCAACTAGGCGACAGTCTTTGACTGCCCTGCCAAAGCTGCTGAAATCAAGTCCATTGAGAACCAAATGGCATCTGCCAACTTCTGGGATAACTCCGAAGCTGCGCAGCAGGTCGTGGGACAGTTAAAATCTCTCAAATCGATTCACGATCCATGGCAGGATGCGCACGCGGCCAGTGAAGACCTGGATGCCCTCATCGAGATGGCCGAGGAAGATCCAGAGATCGACAAGGAAGTGGTAACCGAGATTCAACGCCTGGAAGAACGCGTTGAAGAACTCGAGTTAAAATCACTGCTGGATGGTCCCCACGACGGGGCCGGGGCAATCCTCACCGTCCATGCACGTGACGGTGGCACCGATGCCAATGACTGGGCAGAAATGCTGTTACGCATGTATTCCCAATGGGCTCAGAAAAATAGTTTCTCGATCGCCCTGCTTGATCGCAATGACAACGACGAGGCAGGCATTAACAGTGCAACGATCGCCGTCCGAGGTCCCATGGCATACGGCTACCTGAAAGGGGAAACCGGGATCCATCGGCTGGTACGGATCAGCCCGTTTAATTCTGAGGGAAAACGCCAGACCAGTTTTGCCGCAGTCGACATTTCCCCCGAAATTGACGACAACGTCGATATCCACATTGAAGACAAGGATGTGCGTGAAGATACCTATCGTGCCAGCGGTGCCGGGGGGCAACACGTGAACAAGACCGATAGCGCGGTACGACTGACCCACGAGCCTTCGGGGATCGTCGTCCAATGTCAGAACGAACGTAGTCAACACAAGAATCGTGCTTCCGCCTGGAAAATGCTGCGCGCCCGGCTGGCCCGACTGGAAGAAGAAAAACGTGAATCGGAACAGGCCCAGAAATATAAAGACCAGGCACGGGTCGGCTTTGGATCACAAATCCGCAACTACTTCCTGCATCCTGATCAGCGGGTAAAGGATGCCCGCACCGGATTCAGCATCGGTAATTTTCAATCCGTACTGGACGGGAACATCGATCCTTTCCTGGATGCCTATCTGCGTTGGCGTATCAAGGAAACCCCCTAGCCCATTGGATTATATTACCCGTGACTCAAACCCACGTACTGAATTCTGTGTCTGCGGATGGAACTGGACTCCGAGTCACCCTGGAGTGGCACGAGGATCGCTACCACCACCGCATTGAACGCGTGACCGGGAACCTTGTCACGCCACTGGCAGAAGCTCCACAGACCGCCATGGCAGCAGATGAGTACGAGCAGCCAGTACTTCAGCAACTGGCCGTGGAATCTCGTGGCGTCGATCGATACGTTGCACTCGGGGTCGGGATGTCCGGGCAAAGTCACTGGTCAATGAGTATTGAAACGGTTCCAGAGTCGCGGAAGATCATCTTTGATATCGCCTGTCGCCTGACCGAACCGGTTGCCAATCTCTGCAGCTGCTATCAACTCGCAGCACCGGTTACCGAGGTAGCACCGACCCATTGCGAACTTAACGTGCTGGGACACCCCTGTCGGATCGAGGTCGACACCACGGCTCAGAGTGAAATACTCCAACTGAAATACGAAGCAGATTTACTTCAACTGATTCCCCAAATATCTCCGGCAGACATGCCGCAAACCGTACGGTGGCGATATCGCGTGGTCGGGTAAATCAGCATGTGGACGCTGCCAACTCGGCACCTGGCCCGGTTTCGAGCGACGAGGAAACCATCACGGGGACAGAAAACAGCGTTTTTTTCGGGTCAACGCCTTACAACGCCTACTTCTTTGCTGGAACGGAACCGAATATGATGGCTCGCTGCCCAGATCCGAACCAAGGACCAGGGGAGTAACCCGGAGGAGGCCTTGATCTCAAGCGATTTGAGGCCCAAAATAGGCAAATCCAAATCGCTGAAAATGAAACGTGAGGATTCCCTCACCAGGAGTGCTACGCTGATGGTTTTCGAACACGCTGAAAAACTCAAGGTCGAGTACACGGACAAGTATGTCATTGTGGACGATCAGCGTCCCGAACTACTACGCTTCAATGGACTTACTGGAACCGTCCGAACCGTGAATATGAACGGCCGTGCGTTGGTCGAATTCAATGGATTTGACAACATCGGTTGGTTTGATATCGATATCGATTACCTGAAAGTCATCGACGAACCCCTGGCTATCCCCGAACAAGAGGCACCCAAGAAGGCAGCTGCACCCAAGAAGGCCGCACCTAAGAAGGCTGCAGCGACACCCGCCGCCGAAGCGAAAGCCGCTCCCGCCAGTGGAGGCGGTATGAGCGTGGCCGACATGTTGGCTGCCGCACGCGGTGATGGTCCAGCTCCCGCTGCCAAGGCAGAGGCACCCGCAGCCGAGCCGGCAGCACCGGCAGCCGCAGCCCCGCAAGACCCCCAGAACATGAGCGTGGCCGACATGCTGGCTGCCGCGCGTGGCGAAAGTTCTGCTCCCGCTGCCAAGGCAGAGGCACCTGCGGCCGAGGCAGAAGCCCCTGCTGCCACGGAAAGTGCGACAGCGAACATGAGCGTGAGCGAGATGCTGGAGGCAGCCAAGACCGATACCTCGCCTGGAGCCAGGCAACCCGCCCCGGCTTCCAGTCCAGCGCCTCCTCGTCAGACTTCCAACGATGCGGGAGAATCGTCTCGCTACCACATGGAGGGCATGTCCTTCGAAGATTTAATCAGTGCCGCGCGTGATCAGGACTCCAGCAGTTCCGGTCCTTTCCAGGGTCAAGCTG
Organism: Planctomycetota bacterium; assembly: GCA_036124135.1. Classification (GTDB taxonomy): domain Bacteria; phylum Planctomycetota; class Planctomycetia; order Pirellulales; family Pirellulaceae; genus JAZADA01. The sequence goes on from JAZADA010000222.1 coordinate 19,271, forward strand.
CCCCACCGGCTGCAGCTGAGCCGGAACCGGAAGCAGCTGAACCTGAACCGGAGGCTGCTGCACCCGAAGCCGTCACGGAGGAAGCTGTCGAAGCCGCAGCACCGGTGGTCGCCGAAAGTGGTGAATTACCGACAGACACAGCTGGCATTGTCGCATTTCTACGCGGCTAAGACGTATTCTGCTGCGTACCAGAGCACCATTTCACTCAGCACCTTGCGCGGTGGCCCTAGTGAATGGCCAGCATCCGTTCGAGCGCCACGAGCGACCAGCGGCTCGTCTCTTCATCGACCTGGATCACGTTGACGGGTGTACCGGCTGCCAGGTTTTCCAGGGTCCAGCAAAGATGGGCCTGGTCAATGCGATACATGGTAGCGCACATGCACACCACGGATGAAAGAAAGTGGATTTCCTGTTCCGGATGCTCCTGTTTCAAGCGATTGACGAGGTGCAGTTCCGTACCAATCGCCCAACGAGTCCCGGCAGGTGCTGCGCGCACTGTCTCGATAATTTTCCCGGTCGATCCGGACACATCGGCCAGGTCATTTACTTCCTGGCAGCATTCCGGGTGGACCAGGATCTTGATACCAGGATGGGTCTCGCGAAACTGGTGAACATGTTCTGCCTTGAACATCTGGTGGACACTACAGTGACCTTTCCAGAGGATCACCTTGCTCTCCTGTAACTGCTGTTCACTGTTGCCACCCAGGTCATCATCATAGGGGTCCCAGACTGGCATTTGGTCGGCGGTGATCCCCATTTGCAGTGACGTATTACGGCCCAGGTGCTGGTCTGGAAAGAAGAGAATTCGCTGTCCTCTGGCAAAGGCCCATTTCATGACAGCCATGGCGTTACTGGAGGTACAGACCACACCGCCGTGGCGTCCACAAAAAGCTTTCAAACTGGCTGCTGAGTTCACGTAGGTCACGGGAATCAACTGTTCGGTGTCAATCACTTCACCCAGGTCATCCCAGGCTGCCTGGACCTGTTCGATGGCGGCCATATCGGCCATGGAGCAGCCGGCCGACATATCAGGTAACACGACCTGGACCCGCTGGCCTTCTCGTTGTTGCACCATTTCCGGCCGATTTGCCAGCACATCCGCCGTTTCGGCCATGAAATGGACACCACAAAAAACGATCCAGCGACAATCCGGATTGGAGGCCGCCATCTGGCTCAACTGGTAACTGTCACCACGCA
>JAZADA010000223.1:0-2655 GCA_036124135.1 Planctomycetota bacterium
GTGTCGAGTTTATGCAATTGCTGCGGCAGTTCGTTCATGTTTGCCAGACGATTGGGTACGCCCATAGTCGTGGCATCATCCATCGTGATCTGAAGCCCAGTAATATCATGCTGGGGAAATACGGCGAAACATTTGTCGTCGACTGGGGGCTGGCCAAGCCTGTCGACAGTGAAGAAGAATATCCGACCGAGGGCAAGATCTCGATGCAGTCGTTTTCGGGGTCCGGTTCCCAGGCGACCCAGATGGGATCGACCGTCGGGACACCTGAGTTCATGTCACCAGAGCAGGCCGATGGGCGGATCGAGGATGTCGGTCCGATCAGTGACATCTACTGCCTGGGAGCGACGCTTTACTACCTGCTCACGCGTGAACCCCCGGTCTCGGGACGGAACCTGTATGACATCGTGGAACGCGTAAGTGGCGGAGATATCCGCAAGCCGCGAGAACTTAATGCCAATGTACCCAAGGCCCTTGATGCCATCTGCATGAAGGCCATCGCCTTGAAAGCTGAGGATCGATACCAGGAAGCGGAGGACCTGGCGGCGGACATCGAGAAATGGATCGCTGATGAACCGGTCAGCGTGGCGCCCGACTCGTTGCTCGATCGTGGGAGACGTTGGTTTCGACACCATCGCGGATTGGCCGTCACGGGGCTGGTCTCATTAGTCGTGGTGGCCGGAATCGCCTCCGTCTCGTCGGTGTTTATCAATCGAGCGAGATTGGCTGAAGCCGATCAACGCAGTAAGGCAGAAGACGCCACCGAAGTAGCCAGGCAAACCGCCGCTGCGAATCTCAAGTTGGCCAACAGTGAGCGAGCTGCCAAGCAGGAAGCCCAGTCGCGACGCCAGGAAGCACTAGCGAATTTCAAGCAAGCTCGCAGTGCTGTCGATACCGCACTGACCGGTATCAGCGAAATTCTGAAATATTATCCCGGTGTGCAGCGAGCACGCGTCGGATTGCTGGAAAAGGTCGCAGAGGATTACCTGAAATTTGCCTCGCAGAAAAGTGATGATGAAGAAATCCAGGTCGAGAGTGGCAGGGCGTTCCTGAGATTGGGGGAAGTCCGGCAAACCCTGAACGAACTCGATCGGGCCGAGGAAGCTTTTGGTAATGGAGAGAAGCGGTTTCGTGAAATCCTGGAGGTAAACCCGGGCAACGAGACGGCAGCGTTGGAACTGGCAACCGCACTGACGAAGCGGGCGATCCTGGCCGAGTTGCGAGGAGATCATGCGCCTGCTAATGAACTCTACGATGAGGTGATTCTCGAACTGAGAAATCGAGTGAAGACAGGTAAGCAACAGGATCTGGCCCGCGAGGGACTGGCTACGGCACTCTCCAACCGGGCCGGCCTGCAGTTGTCGCTGGGGGATGTCCGGCCGGCAGAATCAGCAGCACTTGAATCCCTGTCGCTGTACGAGCAACTCCGCAAGGAATCGCCTGAGAAAAAGAACTATACCGTGGGGGCGGCCCAACTGCTCAATATCCTGGGCAGTATCAAGAATCAAACGGGCCGTGGCCGTGATGCAGCCCGCGATTTCCAGGCCGGTATGGACCTGTTTAAAACCCTGATCGAAGAAGAACCGGATTATCCACCTTACTTGCAGGCACGCGCCACGCTCTCCATCTCCCTGGCGATTAGTATGCGGAAATTCGGCAACATCCCGGCCGAGCTGGCTGCTTACGATGTCGCCATCAAGGATTACCAGCAACTGGCGGAGTCGTTGCCGGCCATCCCGGAATTCCAGGAGAACCTGGCGCTCACCCCGACCGATGTCGCCCAGGTGTGGCAGGAGACCGGTAACTCACGCAAGGCCGTGGAAATTCTTACCCGGGCCATCGTGGTTTTTGATCGGCTCTACCAGCAACATGTTGATGTGCCACGCTACGGGGAAGAACTGGGAGCCTGCAGTGGTGTCCTGGGCTTCGCGCATGCGTCGCTGGGGAACCTGCCGGAAGCGGATCGGTTTCTCAAGATTGCTCGGGATGTGTTCAGTGAACTGGTTCAGCTCAATCCGGCCGTCGGCCAATACCAGCATCGGTTGGCGATCACCAATAGCCAGGTGGCCCAGTTGTTGGCCATGGATCAGCAACACGTGAAGGCGATTGAAACCGTCGATGGTGCCTTGAAGACGATGACGGCACTGGTTACCCAGTTCCCGGGCGTGACCGGCTACGGAGATACGTTGGCCAGTATTACCGCGAGAAAGTCCTTGATCCTGGCAGATGCCGGTGAGAAGACAACGGCTGCCGTAGCTCGGAAAACCGCCATCGAGCAATGGCAGAAAACGATCAGCAAGGAAGCCGCACCAGCTTACCAGTACCACCTGCTCAAGTACCTGCTGCAAAATACGCCCCGCTTGAACACGGAAGAGAAAACCGTAGCCCTCTCACTGGCAAAGAAGTGTGTCGAGACCACTCCGCTTAACGGCGATTACCATGTGTTGTTGGCAGCGGCGCACGGATTGTCGGATCAGGCTGCGGAGGCACAAAAAGCTCTTGAGCAAGCCGCGACACTGCGAACAGAACCGCACGTCCGGGACCTGTTGGTGGAGGCTTGGCTGCTAGCACTATCTGGTAATTCAAGCAAAGCGGAACCGATACTGGAAAAAGCACGCGAGTGGCTAGCAGAAAACCAGCCAGGTAACACCGAAATGG